>DUEB01000132.1 GCA_011176655.1 Dehalococcoidia bacterium
ACATAGCCAAGCTAGCCTGGATAGGAAAACAGATAGAATACCACTATGATTTCCCTCAGGACATTGAATGGGCCAAGGAAGACAGGAGAATATTCATCCTGCAAACCCGGCCGGTGACTACCATCAAGGAAACCACCGAGGTGGAGCCGGAAATCAAAGCCCCGGTGCTTCTCTCCGGGGCCGCCGCCAGTCCCGGTATCGCCTCAGGGCCGGTAAAGATAATCCCGGATGCCTCCCAAATCGACCGGGTGTACGACGGTGACATTCTGGTTACGGAAATGACCACCCCCGACTTCGTGCCGGCTATGAAAAGGGCGGCGGCTATCGTTACCAACCGCGGGGGCCGGACTGCCCACGCCGCCATCGTCAGCCGGGAGCTGGGTATCCCCTGCGTCGTCGGCGCTGAGGGGGCAACCACCACCCTGAGTGACGGGCAGATAATCACGGTCGATGGCGCACGCGGTAAGGTCTACGAAGGGAAGGTGACCAGGCGGATAAAAACCGCCTCCGTCTCCAGCCTCTTCCAGGAATCAATCAGGACCCGGACCAAGGTCTACGTCAACCTGGCGCAGCCGGAGCTGGCAGACAGGGTCGCCACCCATAACGTGGACGGGGTCGGCCTGCTCCGAGCCGAGTTCATGATTGCTCATATCGGCGAGCACCCCAACTACATGCTCAGCCAGAACCGGGGCGGCGAGTTTATTGATAAGCTCGCCGCGGGTATCACCACCTTCGCCCAGGCATTTCATCCCCGTCCGGTAGTCTACCGCACCAATGATTTTAAGACCAACGAGTACCGGGCGCTTACCGGCGGCGAGAACTATGAGGAACCTGAGGAAAACCCTATGCTCGGCTACCGGGGAGCCGCCCGCTATATCAAGGACATTGATATCTTCAAACTGGAACTGGCCGCCATCAAGAAGGTGAGGCAGAATTACCCCAACCTGTGGGTTATGATTCCCTTTGTCCGGACCGTTAACGAACTGGCGCAAACGGTAAAAATAATGAACTCAGAGGGACTAAAGCGCTCCGAGGACTTCAAAATCTGGATGATGGTCGAGGTGCCCTCCAATATCTTCCTTCTGGAGAAGTTCCTCAAGGTCGGTATTGACGGCATATCCATCGGCTCCAACGACCTGACCCAGCTTATCCTGGGGGTCGACAGGGATAATGCTACCCTCGCCAAGGAGTTCGACGAGCGAGACGAAGCGGTGCTGATGGCCCTAGAAACAGCGATTAAAGTATCCAAGAGTATGGGGGTTACCTCCTCTATCTGCGGGCAGGCACCCTCGGTATATCCCGAGCTCACGGAAAAACTGGTGGGGTGGGGCATTACCTCAGTATCGGTAAGCCCGGACATGATCGGCACCACCCGCGGGATAATCGCTAAGGCAGAGGCGAAACTGAAGCTTAATGATTAACAAGCTTAACATTCGCCAGATAACCGAAGAAAGAGAGGAAGGGCTGTCCCCTCACGCCGCCAGGAGCAAGCTAACACGGGGCCGCATGAAGCCGGAAGAGCCCTGCCCGATACGCACCGCCTTTCAGCGTGACCGGGACCGCATCATCCACTGTAAAGCCTTCCGCCGCCTCAAGCACAAGACCCAGGTCTTCATCGCCCCGCTGGGCGACCATTATGTCACCCGCCTCACCCACACCCTGGAGGTCTCCCAGATAGCCCGCACCATCGCCCGCGCCCTGAACCTCAACGAGGACCTGACGGAAGCCATTGCCCTGGGGCACGACCTGGGACATACCCCCTTCGGACATGTGGGTGAGGACGTGCTCGATGAGCTCTACCCTAAAGGGTTCCGACACAACGAGCAGAGCCTGCGCGTGGTCGACCTCCTGGAAAGGGAGGGGCACGGACTCAATCTTACCTGGGAGGTGAGAGACGGCATCCTGAACCACTCCAAGACGAGACTGGAGACGCTGGAACAGGACTGGGGGAAAGTGGCTACCCTGGAGGGCGAGGTGTGCAAAATCGCCGATGTTGTCGCCTACATCAACCATGACATCGGTGATGCGGTAAGAGCCGGCATTATAACCGATGGGGAGTTGCCACTCTCAGCCATCGAGGTCCTGGGCCTGACCCACTCACAACGTATAAATACCATGGTTAGCGACATTATCGAGTGCTCGTGGGCCGCCACCGGTCTTACTAAAACTCAAGAAAGACCCTCTATCGGCATGAGCCCCGAGGTGCTTACCGCCACCGACACACTGCGTAAGTTCCTTTTCGAACGGGTATACGACATACGCTCCGTTCAAAAGGAATCGGAAAGGGCGAGAGAGGTAGTCCGCCAGCTTTATGGTTACTTCGGGGAGCATGAAGACGAAATGCCGCCGGAATACCGTCTTGAGCGTAATGATACAGAGCGGGGGGTGGTTGACTACATCGCCGGCATGACCGACCAATACGCCTTAAGAAAAGCGGAGGCGCTATCGCCGGTAAGGGGTAAATAGCAAGATGAGCGCTATTGACGAGGTAAAGCAGAGGACTGACATTGTCGAGGTGGTAAGCCAGTATACCACCCTGACCAAATCGGGGCGAACCTTTAGAGGCCTGTGCCCCTTCCACAGCGAAAAGCACCCCTCATTCTTCGTCTATCCAGAACAGGGGAGCTGGCACTGCTTCGGTGCCTGCGCTACCGGCGGCGATGTCTTCTCCTTTATTATGAAGAAGGAGAATATTGACTTCGGGGAGGCACTGCGTCTGCTCGCCGAGAGAGCCGGCGTCAGCCTGCCCACAAGACTGGAGCCGGGAGCCAAGAGAGAGGAGAAGGAAAGGCTCTACCAGATTAACGAAGCCGCAGCTCAGTATTTCCACGACTTGCTCCTTAACTCCAAGGCTAGCGAAAAGGCAAGAAATTACGTCGCCGACCGCAGTCTATCGCCGGACACCGTGGTCAGATTTAAGCTGGGCTTCAGCCTGAATAGCTGGGAAGCCCTAAAGCAGCACCTGACGGACATCGGTTACACCACAGACGAACTGCTGACCGCCGGCTTAATAAAAGAGGGAGAGGGGGGCAAATTACACGACTACTTCCGTAATCGGCTGATGTTCCCGATATGTGACCTTAAAGGAAATGTCACCGGTTTCGGGGCCAGAGCGCTCGATGACTCCATGCCCAAGTACCTTAACTCCCCCCAGACACCCGTCTTTAATAAGAGCCACACTCTTTACGGGATAAACCTGGCTACGCAAGCCATAAGAGAAAAAGATACGGCGGTGATTATGGAGGGCTATATGGACGTTATCACCGCCCACCAGAACGGCTTTAGCAATGTGATTGCCTCCATGGGCACCGCAGTCACCGAGCCACAAATCAATACCCTGAAGAGACTGACGAAGAATATAATCTTAGCCCTGGATGCCGACGAAGCTGGCGAGGAAGCCATGCTGCGCTGCGTGGGCTACGAAAATACCCTCGACGCCGAGGTGAAGGTTATCACCTTACCCAAAGGCAAAGACCCTGACGACGTCATCAGGGAAGATTCAACGATGTGGCAGCAGCTTCTAGATAAGGCGCTACCGGTAATTGATTACACCTTCGATATGATTACCGCCGAACTCGACATGACCCGCGCCAGGGACAAGACTCTGGCTACGGACAGGCTGCTACCCATTATCGCCGAGATAAAGAACCCGATACGCCAGGCCCACTACCTGCAGAAGCTGGCTCGCCTGGTCAATGTAGACGAGCGCCGGTTAGAAGCGGAGTTAGCCCGGCTTAAACCAGCCCCGCGCCGATACCGGGATAAAGAGCCGGAAACGAAAGCCGCCGGCCAGGCACTACGCACTATGCTGTCCAGCCCGGTTGAGGAGTATTGCCTCGCCCTCCTCCTCCAGTACCCGGAACTCAAGAGATACCAACCGCAGCCATCACCTGAGCACTTCGAGAACAGCGAAAACCGCGAAATCTTCACCGGCTGGCACCAGGCCGGCGACCTGCCCGCGCTGAAGTCCAGCCTTAACCCGGCGCTCTGGGAGCACCTTGATTATCTTCTGGACTACCTGAAGAAGAAGGAGGTGCCGACCAACCAGATTGAGCGGAGGTATGCCGACTGCGTTCTCAACCTGAGAAAGAAATACCTCCAGAGTCTGGAGGTAAGGAGGTCGGAGATATTTGCCCTTGAGGTGGAACTGGGAGGCGCCGGAGCTGACCTGGCCAAACTGAAGGAAGAGGGCATAGAACCCAGCGCTCAACTGCTGGAGGTATTTAGACAAACGAGGCGTAAAGCCAAGAGCCAAGGAGCCAAGGAATGAACCCGGAAAACGACAAGGAGTCTCCGGAACTCTCGCCGGAAAACCAAAATGACGAGGAAGAACCCACCTCACCGAAGACGGGCAGCGAGCTCCACTCCCCAGAGACTCCCGCTGAGATAGCGATACCGCAGGTTCAGCCGGAGGAGCAGGAGATTGCCGACGACCCGGTGCGCATCTACCTGCACGAAATCGGGAGAGTGTCTCTCCTCACCGCCGCCGACGAACAGGTCCTGTCCCGAAAGATTGCCAAAGGCAAACGCATCAGCGAAGTAAAGCAGGACTACTTCCAGAGATACTTCAGACAACCATCGGCGGCGGAGACAGTACTCAGCATGCTCGAGGAGATATGGCGGAACAGCAACCTCACCCGCCTTCTTCTGGAACAACTGGGCCTGCACGCGACCACCAGCTTCAGAGAGATAATCTCCAATGCCGAACTACGCCGCAATATCGACGGTGAAATAAATCAACTACTGCTAGCGGCAATTACCGCGCAGACGGGTAGCTCCCTACCGGAAACGGAACATCTCATCATAAGGATTTCCCTGGACTCTAGCCTGCTGCCTGAGGAGATTCTTCATGCCATCGGTGACGATGTCTCCCTGGCCGAGCTGGAAAAACGGGTGACCAGTGATGACTTCCTTAATTTAATGCCGGGTCTTGAGCCGCGACTCGAAGTCTATCGGGGCAATATTGAGCGTGAAGCAGAACAGTCCGAAAACCACCTCATTAGGGCCAATCTGCGTCTGGTAGTCAGCGTCGCCAAGAAGCACGTCGGCCGCGGCATGTCACTACTCGACCTCATTCAGGAAGGGAACATCGGCCTGATAAAAGCGGTAGAGAAATTCGACTATCGCCGGGGGTATAAATTCAGCACCTACGCCACCTGGTGGATTCGCCAGGCTATCACCCGGGCCATCGCCGACCAGGCCCGTACCATCCGTGTCCCCGTTCATATGATTGAGACTATCAACCGGCTGTTAAGGGTAAGCCGCCGCCTGGCCCAGGAACGAGGCCGCGAGCCTACCCCCAAAGAAATCGGCGAGGAGCTAGCCACCCCACCGGAAAAGATCAGGGAGATAATCAAGGTAGCCCAGCTACCAATATCCTTAGAGTCACCCATAGGCGAGGAGGAGGACAGCCACCTCGGTGATTTTATCGAGGACCGTAATGCCCTGCCACCCCCCGATGCCGCCTCCCGACAGCTGCTTAAGGAGCAAATCGACGACGTGCTCTCCACCCTTACCCCCCGCGAGCAGCGGGTACTGCAACTCCGCTTTGGCCTTGAAGACGGACGCAGCCGCACCCTGGAGGAGGTGGGTAAGGAGTTTAATGTCACCAGAGAGCGAATCCGCCAGATTGAAGCCAAGGCTCTGCGCAAGCTGCGCCACCCCAGCCGCAGCCGCCG
>DUEB01000133.1 GCA_011176655.1 Dehalococcoidia bacterium
CCCTCAGCCGTGAAATCGTAGACGTTTCATCAAGACCGCTTCAGTATCGTCGCTCATATCTGAAGAACGGCACGCCAGGCATCCTCAAAGCAATGGTAGATTTTACGCGCCTGAAGACAGTCCCCGATGATATATACCTCATGCGCCAGACCCTTAAACCGCTCCGCCACATCCTTCCTGGCCACCAGGCCCGTAGCCAGGACAACTGTATCAGCCTCTATCTCAAGCCTCTGCCCTTTCTCGTCCCGACAAACTACCGCCCTGTCGCTGACCTCATCCAGACGCCAGCCGAGGTGCACGACCACCCCCATCTCCTGCAGCCTTTCCCTCAGCGCCTCCTGACACGCTCCCTGGACGCCCACCAGCATCTCGTCAAGCATCTCAACGATAGTGACCTGCTTATTAAGTTCCTCAGCGAGGTAAAGGGCTGTTTCACAACCTATCAGGCCAGCACCAACCACCACTACCTTATCTCCCGGTGTCCTTTTCCCCAACAGTACCTCGCCGGCGGTAGCCGCACACTCCTTATCGCAGCCAGGCACTGGCGGTATCAGGAAATCTGAACCGACGGCCACTAACAACACCTCCGGCCTGGCCTGCCCGATTAAGCTGGCGGTGGCTTCGGTTCCAAGGCGCACCTTAACCCCACCCTCATGAGCCTGGTTTATGGCCCAGTCGAGTAACTGCCTCGTTTTCTCCTTAAACTTAGGCACGGAAGCCTCAATGAGATGGCCACCAAGCCTCTCCCCCTTCTCCACGACGGTGACCTCATGCCCCCTCAGCGCCGCAACCCTGGCTGCCTCCAGACCGCTTATCCCCCCACCGACTACCATGACACTCTTCCTAACGGCAGCCGGGGTTATCCTGAATTCTCTTTCCCGTCCACAGGCAGGGTTTACCTCACACCTCTGGGGCTCAGCGGTATCGAACCTGGAGGAACAACCTTCATTACCCCGGATACAGGGCCTGATATCCCCTATTCTGCCGCTAGCCAGTTTCTCGGGCAGCTCAGGGTCAGCAATCAGACTCCTGCCCAGCGCCACCAGGTCAGCCTTTCCCTTTTGCAACGCCTCTTCGGCGGTGGAGACGTCATGGGCACCCACGGTAATCACTGGTATTTTGACCACCTTCTTAATGCCCCAGGCTAGGTGCACAAGGTACGCCTTGGGAAGATACATGGGTTGCACAATGTGATGTCCTGATTCATAAATCCCGGCGGAGACATGAACGTAGTCAACCCCGGCCGCTTCCAGCATCCGGGCAAAGCGGCTAGTCTCCTCAAGGGTTAGCCCACCGGGGACATACTCATCAGCGCTCATCCGGTAGCCAACGGTGAAGTCATCGCCCACTTTCTCCCGCACCTTCTTGATAACCTCCAGGGCAAAGAGAGCCCGTTTTTCCAGCCGCCCGCCGTATCTATCTGTTCGCTTGTTGGTATAGGGCGAGAGGAAGCTACAGATGAGATAGCCATGGGCCCCGTGAACCTCAACCCCGTCAAAGCCGGCCTGCTTTGCCCTCCTGGCTGCTTCAGCAAAGGCATCCTGTATCTCCTCAATCTCAACCGGTGCTAACTCTCTGGGCATTACCCCGGTGACCTTACATGGGATGGCAGACGGGGCAACCGGTTGCCTCCCCGTCGCCTCCGGGTGGCACTGCCGTCCGCCGTGACTTATCTGAATCAGGGCCGCCGCCCCATGGGCCTTGATAGCCTCAGCCAGCTCACTCTTGCCGGCTATCATGTGGTCACTGTGAAGCCCGGATGAACTGAGGGAAGACCGGCTCTCGCGGTCATCAACGAAGGTGTTTTCCACAATAATAGCGCCAACACCACCCCTCGCCCTCGCCTCATAATAATCAATCATCGCCCTGGTTACTGAACCATCCGGCCGGCTGAGACGGGACTCCATGGGAGACATCACCATTCTGTTTCTCAGCGACATGGTACCCACCTTAACTGGCTCCAGAAGCTTCCAATGCTCGTTCATGATAGGCATCCTCCTGAGTTTTACTTACATCGAGGGATTCTTCCATGACTCAAGGAAATAATATAAGCCCGTTTACGATTCGTCAAGAGGCTAAGCTGTTTACCCCAAATAGCTTTGGATGACTAATGTTTGCAAGCTTGACAGTGGTGTTATACTATATTTTAAGCGAGTTTTAAGCGAGCAAGTTAGAAGACCGAAGGGAATGCTGACTCAGTATACTTAGCCTAGCCGTATAGCGCAAGGTGAAGAGCATGGCTGAAAACGTAGGGCCCCCATCTACTAGCGGCCGCGCCCAGAAAATCGTTAAACGCCTCTTGGGACACGAGAACGCGGTTCTCGTCATTATCCTGATAGCACTAATCGCTGTCCTGAGTGGCCTGACCAAAGGCAAGTCAGTCACCGGAACCAATGTCATGAATGTCCTGTTACAGGCTTCGGGCAGGGGGGTGGCTTCGGTGGGTCAGGCCTTTGTCATCTTGACCGGTGGCATCGACCTCTCGGTGGGCGGAATAGCCCTTATGGCCATGATTCTGGCCGCCTCGATGATGACCGGCACCACCGCTTTTCCCGCCGGGCCGATAGCCGTTATGCTCCTGGTTGGCGCTAGTATCGGGTCATTCACCGGCACAGCAGTTTCACGTATCGGCATGCCGGCGTTAATAGTTACCCTGGCGGTGTGGAAAATAATGGAAGGGGCCTCCTTCCTGGTCTGCCATGGATATACCATCGCCGAACTACCACCCAGCGTCTCTTTTATTGGCTCGGGAAGAGTTGGGGGCGTACCGGTACCGGTCATCATCTTTATAGTGGTGCTCGTGGTAGCCTATTTCATTCTGTATCACACCACTTTCGGTCGTTCTGTCTATGCCGTTGGCGGCAATCCAGTAAGCGCCTGGCTTTCCGGTGTCAAGACAAAGAATATACTATTTGGGGTCTATGTTATCTGTGGATTCATGGCGGCGCTTGCCGGCCTAATACTGCTGGGGCGTATGGCATGTGCCTCAATGGCCGCCGGCGTTGGCCTCGAGCTGGACAGCATAGCGGCAGTTGTCATCGGGGGCGTCAGTCTCATGGGCGGCCGGGGCACCATCATCGGGGTGCTGATTGGAGTCATGATAATGGGCGTCGTCAATAACGGCATGAACATAATAGGAATACATCCCGCCTTCCAGAGTATTGTAAAGGGGCTGATAATATTCGCCGCGGTGGCTATTGACTATTTGCGCCGACGGTGATATTCAAAATAGTAGTGCCGGTGACAGAAGTGAAATCGGAGAAGGGGGGAATGCCTATGATGAAAGTACGGTCGTCAGTATAACCAGTAGTCTTATGGTTATTACCGAGAGAAAGGAGAGGGCAATGAAGAGGTTTATTATACCGTTGCTCGTCGGGGTAATGGTGGCTATCCTAATCTTCGCCGGGTGCGCTCCAGCGCCTACCGAACCCACCACGCCTACAGAACCCACCACGCCTACCGAACCCACAGCACCGGTAGCCGGGGGAGAAGCAGCACTGCCGGCATCCGGTTCGTACCTGGAAAATCCCTTTGGGGGGCTGGCCATAAAGCCCGACGGCACACCCTATTATTTTGCCTACGAGTTTATCTTCCTCTACAACCCATATATGGCCTTCGCCGCGGGAATATGGGAGGACTACATGCATAAGGCTGGCGCCGAATACACCCTGCACGACGCTAACCTGGACGTGGCGGCAGAGATAGCTATGCTTGAAGACCTGGTGGTAGCCAAGCCAGATGGGGTTCTGGTTCACCCGGTAGACGGCTGGGCGGCAGCTCCTATGGTAGACAAGCTTACCGAGGCCGGTATTCCCGTCTTTAACTTCTGCGTGGAGTGTCCCACTGATAGCGTAGTTGGCTATTATGAGGCTAACAACTTTGAGATGGGGCAGGCGATGGGGGAATGGGTAGCCAATTACTTTGAGGACAAGGGCGTTCCCGGACATGTCTTTGAATGCCAGGGCCTAATCAAGACCTTTATCGCCATGAACCGCCACGATGGATTTGTGGCCGGCATCGAGGGCAGCACCGTTTCCATGGAACCCGGTCCTGACTGCGAGTGGGCAGATGAGAAATGCTCCAATGCGGTGATTGATGCCTTCCCCGCCCACCCCGAGTACAACTGCGTCTATTGCCACGGTGGCATGGTAAACGGAGCCATCGAGGGACTGAGAACGGTGGATCGGCTCTACCCGGTAGGCGACCCCGAACACGTCCTGTCCGTCAGTGTCGACGCTAACGACCAGACGTGCCGCCTTATCCGTGAAGGCTGGTCCTCTGCCGTAACCTCGCACGACCCCTGGCCAGAGGTGGACATGAGCATCAAGGCGATGTTTAACCACGTTATTCTGGGAAAATCGGTACCCAAGAAGGTAATACTAGCAAGTCCGGTCTACTTCTACGATGAGGTCGTGGCAGACTGGGAGCGGGGACTTCCTTTGATATGGGGTAACATCATGCTCAAAGAGATACCCTACGACGACCTGCCGGTCCTGGATATGTCCGATTACATCGAGACTCCCACTGCGGCCATGAAATAATAGTTAGCCGGCCGATTTTAACGGAGGGCACCAGAAAAGTCACAAGCCAGGGCTACCGAGAGCCGAATCAAGGATATAACGAAGGAAGAAAGCTCTCGGTAGCCCTTATGATTTAGACTGATGCTGAAGAGAGGCACCAGGCCGGTACCGGTGATTAAATGAGGCGGGCGGTGCGGAACCCCTCCCTGACGGCGTCCATTACCAGGCGGGGCGCGACACAATCACCAATAGCATATACCTCGGGTAACTTACCCTGCAAAGCCTCTACAAGCCCGCTATCGGACTTCAGGCGCAGCGCAAGTATGACGGTATCAGCCTCCAGGGTGCTTCTATCACCCGGCTCACCGGCTATGACCACGCCCTTATCCGTTACCTCAAGGACATCGCGGTAGGTCAAGACCCTGGCACCGGCGTCGTTGAGCAGGTCAGCTACGTCCGCAGCGTTCATCCAGAACATGTCACGCATTGCCTCATGGCGCACGATAACGCTCACCTTCTTACCCTTCCGGGCCAGCCAGAGAGCCGTCTCACAACCAACCCGGCCACCACCAACGACAACGACTGATTCTCCAACCTCTTTCCTGGCCAGAAGCGCCTCGACGCTGGTGATGACCGCACCCTTTGCCAGGCCGCTTTTCAGTCCCTTGATGCGAGAGATATAGCAGGCAGCAGGCTCGAATTTACTGGTATCGCAGATACCACACCGGCTGCACTTGACAGGCTCCGTAACCGGTGTGGCCCCGGTGGCAATGATAGCGACGTCGGGGTTCATCCTCTGGACTAGCTCCAGGGTGGCTTCCATACCAAACTCTATGGTTACCCCGAGCTTGCCAACCTGGGTGATGAGGTAGTCCAGCAGGTGCTGGTACTCATACTTAAAATCCGGTATCGCAGTCGATATCAGGTTTCCCCCCAGGGTATGCCCCTTCTCCCACAAGGTAACCCCGTGCCCCCTTAAGGCGGCCACTCTGGCTGCTTCCATGCCCGCCGGACCGCCGCCGACAACGAGCACCGTCTTTTCCCTTTCGGCTGGACTGATGGTAAGCTCCCTCTCCTGCCCACAGGCCGGGTTCACGGCACAGCTGATGCGCTTACCATCAACCAGTCTCTTGAGACAGCCTTCATGGCAGCCAGTACAGGGGACGATGTCCTCCAGATTCCCCTGCCTCACCTTTTGAGGCCAGTCCGGGTCAGCCAGTAGCGGCCTGCCCAGGGCAATGAAGTCAGCCTTTCCTTCCTGCAGCACCCTCTCCGCTAACTCAGGGTCTCCCAGCTTACCCACCGCGATAACCGGAATACTGACAGCCCTCTTCGTCATCTCGGCCAGGGGCACCAGACAGCCGGGGGGTCTGGTGGTCGGCGGCTGTCCCCAGCCGGGAGAATCGTAACAGCCGGCATCGATATGCAGGACACTAACCCCGGCCGCTTCCAAACGGCGGGCTATCTCAAGCCCCTCCTCAATATCGCGCCCTCCGGGTAGGTAGTGACTAAGTCCGTACCTGAAGCTTATGGGAAAGTCTTTCCCCGCCCCCCTCTTCACCGCCTCAATAAGCTCCAGAGGAAATCTGAGCCTGCCTGCCAGGTCCCCCCCATACTTATCGGTCCGTTTGTTCCAGAGGGGGGTCATGAATTCGTCAATGAGATATCCCAGATGGGCATGCAGTTCTATGGCATCGATGCCAGCCGCGCTTATTACTCTGGAGCTAAACTCAAAGTCTCGCACCATCTGTTCGACTTCCTCTACGGCCAGCTCGCGGCATATGATGCCGGGGTCCCGCAGATTGGGTATCGGGGAGGGAGCTATGGTGCCGCCGTGGGGCAGAGCCGGGTCTGGGGGCTGGTTACGCCCGAAACCGGGACATAACTGCACGCAGAGCTTGGTTCCGTAATCATGCACCGCCTCCGCCAGGTCGTTAAGCCAGGCGATACACCTCAGGCTGCTGACCGCAGGCTCCCCCACCGATGCTTCCCATTTCCGGCTGGTACGCATCTGAGTGGTTATTATCAGTCCGACCCCACCCCTGGCTCGAGCCACACAGTAATCTATGTAGCGCTGCCCCACCCTACCTTCCTCGTCCGGCTCGGGAAGCCGGGTCCATAGCGGCGCCATTATAATTCGGTTCTTTAGCCAGAGCCTACCTATTCTCCCAGGCTCAAACAATTTCATTCTCAGCCCCCGGCTACCGGGTTTATTTTGATTCCCGCTTCGCCCCATCCGGTTGTAAACACTACCACATTGAAAACCCTCGGCTCAAGTGCCCTGAAGCCGAAGGCACCAGGCTAATAAGACGCTAATTCTAGAGACCGGGGTAATTCATTGACACCCCATCTTCGTTTATGCTAATTTTTAGGGAAATACCTTCTTAATTTTCCACACCGCAATGAAGGAGGTGGAATATGGCGCTAACCAGTCCCGCCAAGATCAAGGTCTCCCGGCTTATCCAAGCCTGCATCGTGGTCAAAGACGCCCAGAAGACAATAGAAAACTACTGGAATATCTTTGGCATCGGCCCCTGGGAGGTGTTCGAGCACGGCGTCCCCGTCATCCACGACCTGACCTACCACGGCAAACCGGGCAGCTTCAGCCACAAGGTAGCCTTCGCTACGGTAGGGCCGGCACAGC
>DUEB01000134.1 GCA_011176655.1 Dehalococcoidia bacterium
CCAGATTGATATCCAGACCTTGCCGATTATGTTTTCCTGGGGCAGTGTCCCCCAGCTATGGGAATCGTTGCTGTTATTGCGGTTGTCGCCGAGGACAAAGTATTCCCCCTCGGGGATTTCCCGGCTCGTCATGGTATACGAGGGGGCGGCTTTAATGTAGGGTTCGTCTGTAGCCCGGTCATTGATATAGACCGCGCCCTCCTTTATCTCGATTGTGTCGCCGGGCAGGGCGATGATGCGCTTGATGAAGTCAGGGCCCCTCCCGGTGGGTGGATGGAAAACAATCACTTCGCTCCTCTGGGGCTCGCGGAAGTGGTAGACGGCTTTGTTGACCAGCAGTCGCTGGCCGTCCTCGAAGCTGGGCTCCATGCTGCCGCCGACCACCACGGAGCTCTGCACGGTAGCTCGTGACAGGAGAAAGACACCGATAGCGATGAGAACAACGGCTAGAACCTGACGGAGTTGGGACTTCATCTGCTGTACTTACGCTACTTCCTTAGGTAGGTTTAGTCAATTATACCCTATCCGTCTTCATTCTGCTAGCGGGCGGCTCGCCTTACTGGCTGGGCTTTGGCCGGCGCCCTCTGCCCTGACTTCGGTTTGCACTTTTTCGAAGCCAGGTGCTAGAATGGCGGTAGCATGGACTATATGGCGCAGGCGCTCTCCCTGGCTCGGTTAGCTTTGGGGCAGGTTAGTCCTAATCCGGCGGTCGGTGCGGTAATAGTCAAGGGCGATGAAGTTGTGGGGGAGGGATATACCCACCCTCCCGGCCTGGACCATGCTGAGATAGCCGCCCTGAAGCAGGCTGGCGAGCGGGCTCGAGGTGGGGTGATGTATGTTACCCTGGAGCCGTGCTGTCACCACGGTCGCACCCCGCCCTGCACCCAGGCAATTATCAGGGCTGGCATTGCCGAGGTCCATGTGGCCACGCTTGATGTTAACCCCCTGGTGCTGGGACGGGGTAAGGAGGAGCTGGAGCGGGCGGGCATCAGGGTGCAGGTGGGTGAATGTGAAGTCGAGGCCAGGCAGATTAACGAGGCTTATGCCAAGTTCATCACCGAGGGCGTTCCCTTCATTACGGTAAAGTTTGCCATGAGCCTGGATGGGAAGATTGCCACCAGGAGCGGCGATTCCCGGTGGATTAGCGGTGATTTGTCCAGGAAGCGGGTTCATAATCTGCGCTACATCGCCGATGCCGTGATGGTTGGCGTGGGTACGGTTCTGGTTGACGACCCCCGGCTTACGGCCAGGTGTTGTGGTAGCGGGGGGCTGTTAAAGAAGCAGCCGCTGCGCATCATTTTGGATAGCCGGGGACGGACGCCGCTAACGGCCCGCGTGTTTAGTGAGCCGGGCCAGGCGGTGCTGGTTCTGGGCAGAGCCGCTGAGCCTAAGGAAAGAGACTCGTTTGCTCAGGTTGGCGCTGAGCTACTGGAGCTGCCCGCGCCCGATGGCCGGGTGGACTTGAAAAAATTATTAGCCGTACTGGGGGAGCGGAAGGTCACCAGCGTTCTGGTTGAAGGGGGTGGCATTCTGTCTGGGGCTTTGTTTGACGAGGGGTTGGTCGATAAGGTTATCGCCTTCGTCGCCCCGC
>DUEB01000135.1 GCA_011176655.1 Dehalococcoidia bacterium
AGGGCGATGGGTCGCCGCCCCAACCTGTCAGACAGGCGCCCGGCCGGGTAGACCATGCCGAGCATACACAGAGAGGACACCAGGGTGAAGTTGCCCATGGTGGCCGCCGGATTGGCGACCCCGAGATAGTCCCGGAAAAAGTAGAGCCCGAACGCCTGGAAGGTGGTCAGGGGGATAATAAAAAAGAGACGGCACAGCACAAAGCGGATAAAATCAGGGTTTGCCTGAGCATCGATCCGGAAGGTTTTATGTAGGATTGATACCAGAGACAGCCTGGGGCCGCCGGTTCCAGGTGACTCCTTGACCAGAAACACCGTAGCCAGCATGGTGCCCAGGAAGACGGCTCCCAGTATCCCCAGGCTCAGCCAGAGCCACCGGCTTCCCTCACCGAGGGAGTAGTTACCCATCAGCTGGCCGATTAACCAGATGGTGCTGCCCGCCCCCGCTATCTCAAGCAGACCCTTCACCCCAGAGGCGAGCCCCCTTCTGTCTTTCGGCACCAGGTCGGGGAAGAAGGCGAGATAGGGCCCCAGGGCGCTATTAGCGCTTACCTGAAGCAGGTAGTAGGTGGCAAAGAGGGCGGCCAGGCTGCCGGCCAGGCTGATGCCGGGTAGAAATGACAGCGTGGCTATCGCCCCGATGAGGATAAAGGGGCGCCTTCGCCCCCACCTTGAGCCGGAGCGGTCGCTCATGGCGCCGGCGATGGGCTGGGTGGCTATGGCCAGGATTAGGCCGGTAACGGTAAGCAGCCCGAGGTAGGTCGCCTGCCTGCCCACAGGAACGAAGTCAGCTACCCTCAGGGGCAGAATAATGCTGTGCAGGCTGCTCCACAAGGCCGTCATGGCCAGGCCGAAGATGGTGACCTTGGCATAATCAAGCGGGCGGAACTCTCTCTTGGCGACGTCCCCGTCCATACTGCTGGCTACCTCAGTCTGCTTATGGTTAAAGCATAGCAGAGGTCGGATTACGAAACAATACTATGCAGCCAGCTTAAGTTTGCTTTTGTTCGCTGCCAAAAGCTATACTTTGACGAATCCTTAAGGAGCTATTCTGTGGGTGAAATTAGGGCTCCCTATCTTGTGGATTGGGCCATGACCGGAAGGTGTGACCTTAGCTGCCGCCACTGCCGCGGCTTTCCTCAGGAAGAGCTCTCTACCGAGAGAGCCAGAAGGCTCACCGGCGAGATAGCCGAGCTTGGCCCCGGCTGGGTGATTGTTGAGGGCGGCGAGCCGCTTTTGCGGGATGACCTCTTTGAGTTACTGGGCCGGTTGCGGGGGGAGGGGCTTGAGGTGCACCTGATTACCAATGGCATGATGATAACCCCGGAGATAGTTACCGTCCTTAAGCAGCTGGGCATAAGGGTGATGGTGAGCATTGACGGCGCCACCCGGGAGACCTATGAGAGGGTGAGGGGTGGGGCCAGCTTCGAGCGGGTGCTTCGTTCGGCGCGCCGGTATGCCCGCGCCGGGCTTCTGGAGGCGGTTAACTTCACTATTCTAAAGGCTAATTACCCCGAAATCCCGGCGCTTTTCCGGTTGGCGCGCTCCGTCGGGGCGCCCAAGATAAACCTGATTGGGCTCAAGCCGTGTGCGGACTACGCCGGTGAGCTTCTCTCTCCCCTGGAGTATGAGGAGGCTATCAGGCTCACCTGCCGGGCAGCCCAGGAGACCGGGGTCGACTTCTTCTTTGACGAGCCCTTTTTCTGGGCTGTGGTGAAGGAGCGTAGTCTCACCGCCCGGCTGCCTAGCGAGGGTGCTGGCATTGTCGTGGCTGCTAACTCGGCCTGCGCCTTCGGCGATTACATCTTCATCGAGGCTAACGGCGATGTCAAGCCCTGTAGCTATGCCTCGATGGTGGTCGCTAATGTCAGTAAGAAGTCACTGGTTGGCATCTGGGACGAGATGCAGGCCTCGCCGCTTCTTAACCGGATTAAAGACCCCCTGACCAGGACGGGTGCCTGCCTTGATTGTCGCTATCTTGAGGAGTGTAAGGGGTGTCGCTCGCGGAGCTTCGCCCTCACCGGCGACTGGTTTGCCTCTGATGCGGCTTGCCCTTTACGGTCTCAAAATATGGTTATTGAGGAGGGGATAAAGTGAGAGTTATCGGGGTTGACCCCGGAACAGGTAGCTTCGATTTCTTCGGTATGGATGGGGATACGGTCATCATCGATACCACCGTGCTGGTACCTGAGGTGGCTCAAAACCCGGAGGTGCTCCTGGAAACGGTAAAGAGCGTCTTCCCCCTGGATATGATAGTCGGCCCTTCTGGTTACGGCATGCCGCTAAGGCCCATCCGGGACATCACCGAGCGGGAACTCACTATGATGGTGCCCGATGACAAGAGCATCCCGCTCTACGATGGCATCCGCATGGTGGTTCGGCTGATGCGGCAGGAGGGCTTCCCGGTTTATTTCAGCCCGGGGGTGATACATCTCCCCACCGTGCCCCGCTACCGCAAGGCGAACAAGATGGACATGGGCACCGCCGATAAGGTCTGCTGTGCCGCCCTGGCAGTGAGAGACCAGGCTGAGCTTTACGGCCTGGACTATGGCGAGACCTCCTTTATCCTGGCTGAGGTCGGCTACGCCTTCAATGCCGTCATCGGTGTTAGCGGGGGTAAGATAGTCGATGGGCTGGGGGGGACCACCGGCGGCCCCGGGTTTATCACTGTGGGGAATATGGACTCTGAGCTGGCGGTGAGGTTAGGGGAGTTTCCCGGGGTGGTGCTCTACAGCGGCGGAGCCAGGGATATGAGCGGGCGGGAGGACTTGACCCCTGAGGAGCTGGCGCATGACCCCGAGAGATACGCTGGCGCCTGGAACATGCTCCTGGAGAGTATCGCCAAGGGGGTGGCGGCCATGATGGTCAGCGTGCCCAAGCCGCAGGAGGTTCTCCTTTCCGGACGGCTCTCCCGGATTCCTGAAATCTATCAGGCATTAGAAGCCAGGCTGTCTCAATTCGGTAGGGTGCGCCGGTTAGGAAGAAGGGCTGCCGTGGCTAAGGAGGCGGCGGAGGGGGCCTATATCATCGGTGAGGGGCTTTCGGGCGGTAAGTATCAGGGCATTATCGACTCTCTGGAGCTCAAGGGAGCCAGCGGCACCATGTATGACTACGTCCTGCTCAAAGGGGTTAGAGTAGAGAGACCGTAGGTTATTTTCCTTCTCAAGCCCCGAGCGTCTTATTTCAACCCCTACCTGTGCCTGTGCTATAATATTCCTGGTGAAGTAGTTATGGGTATGTTAGACCGTTTAGCTGAAATAGAGAAGCGTTACCGGGAGCTGGGGGAGGA
>DUEB01000136.1 GCA_011176655.1 Dehalococcoidia bacterium
CGCGGTAACTCGGTCTTTTTTTGGCACCAACACGCCGTAACCTGATCTTTACCAATTCCTGGTGACCTTCCTAGTTGTTGAACGTTGTGTTTATTATGCGCTATTAGCTGTTAACTGTCAATAGCGCTGGGCTTTTAGGATGGGAAATTGCCATACAGGTAGATAAATGCCTATAATCAGGATATGAAGGTGGCAGGGCTGCACGGCTGGCAGGTCGGCATCCCCGAGGCTCGGGAGATACAACGAGGCCTGGCAGAGAAGGTGTCCCGGAGCGGCGAGGTCGAAAGTCCCCGCTTTATCGCCGGGGTGGATATCTCCGTGAAGAGGGAGGCGGGTCAGGCTACCGGAGCCGTGGTCGTCTTAGAGTACCCGGAGCTTAAGGTCGTGGAGGTAAAATTGTCCCACGGCCGGCTTGGGCTTCCCTACATACCGGGCCTCCTGTCTTTTCGGGAATCGCCGCTGATACTGGCCGCCTGCCGGAGCCTCAGGTCGGTGCCCGACCTCGTCCTGGTTGACGGGCAGGGGATTGCTCACCCGCGGCGCATGGGGCTTGCCTCTCACCTGGGGCTGTTCCTTGATACGCCGACTATCGGTTGTGCCAAGTCGCGGCTCTGCGGCCAGCATGAGGTGCCCGCTGAGGAGGCGGGAAGCCGTGCCGAAGTAGTGGACAGGGGGGAGACTATTGGCGTGGCTCTGCGCACCAAACATGGCGTCAGGCCGGTCTATATCTCTATCGGGCATAAGATTAGCCTTGAGTCGGCTGTCGGTTGGGTGCTAAAATGCTGTCGGGGGTACCGCTTACCGGAGCCCACCCGGCTCGCCCATCTGGCGGCGGGAGGAAATCTGGCTCCGTCGAAAGAGACGATAGACGCTGAGCCGGACTACCAGGAGAGACTTTTATAAATACTCAGGCGGAGAAAGATGCAGGGAATAGAGTTTTTATAAGTGTTCAGGCAGAGGAAGTACAGGGAATAGGAGTTTTTATAAATACCCAGGCGGGGGTGAGATGCAGGAAATAAGGGACAGTTTAGAGGACTTAAGGACTAGAGTAGCAGCAGCCCTGGTGCATCTTTGACATTGCGGCTCAGGAGAAAGAGGTCAACCGCTTAGAGAAGGAATCGGCCCGTCCCGACCTGTGGCAGGACCAGGCCAGAGCGCAGAGTATCATGCGCCGCCTGGCGGAGCGGAAAAGGGCGGTCGAGAGGTGGCGTGGGCTGGAGAAGAGGGTGGCTGAGACTGCGGAGCTTATGTCTCTTGCCGAGGAGGAAGAAGACGCCCAGCTTGAGGTGGGGATTCAGTCTGAGATAGACAAGATAGCCTCCGAGCTTGACGGGCTGGAGCTGGAGCTAGCCTTTCGTGGTGAGTATGACGAGAGAAATGCCATTCTGTCTATTCATGCCGGCGCCGGCGGCACCGAATCTCAGGACTGGGCGGAGATGCTGATGAGGATGTACCTGCGCTGGGCGGAGCGTCGTGGTTATAAGGCGGAGGTCTTTGACGTTTCCCCCGGCGAAGAGGCGGGGATAAAGAGCGCCATTGTTGAGGTTGACGGCGGTTACGCCTTTGGCTACCTCAAATCGGAGCGAGGGGTTCATCGTCTGGTTCGCCTCTCCCCCTTTGATGCCGACCATGCCCGGCACACCTCCTTTGCCCTGGTTGAGGTTTTGCCGGAAGCCGAGGCGGA
>DUEB01000137.1 GCA_011176655.1 Dehalococcoidia bacterium
AACTTCCCCAACTGCCCGCGCACCACAATCTACCAGGCCAGCGAGCGGGATTTCCGCATTGTTCTTGCCCGGGATGCCATGTCTCAGGTCTACGAGCGGGGCTTGGCAGAGCTGGAGAAAATCGGGGTTAATCTGCTTACCTCAGTTGAGATAGCTGAGCGTCTGGGTGAGGCTGGAGGGTAATTTGTCGAAGAAGATTACCAGGAGCGATGCCGAGTGGCGGCGGCTGCTTACCCCGGAGCAGTATGAGGTTACCCGGCTGGGGGGTACCGAGCCGCCTTTCAGCGGCCAGTATTATGCCTTTAAGGGGCGGGGCAAATACCGGTGCCTGGGCTGCGGTAATGACCTCTTCAGCTCCGAGACTAAGTTTGATTCCGGTACCGGCTGGCCCAGCTTCTGGGCGCCAATTTCAGAGGGGAGTATCGAAACGGCCCGGGACACAGGCCAGGGTATGGTAAGAACCGAGGTGAAATGCCGCCGGTGTAGCGCCCATCTGGGGCACGTCTTTCCCGATGGCCCGCCGCCGACCGGGCTTCGCTACTGCCTTAATTCGGTGGCGCTGAAGTTCGTCGGGGAGGAGGGGTGATAGCCTCGGAGCTACTCTGTCGGCGTGGTGCCACTAGCGATAGTAGCTGCGCCGTCGTCTCCTCCGAACCAGGGAGATAATCAAGAAGAAAGCCATCACAATCAAGAACGGAGGGGGTTGGGCTATCGAGGTCCCCCCGCTTCCCGGGGCGATGGCGGTTGAGGGTGTGTCGGGTGGTTCCTGGCTGGCTACCGGTTCTTCGCCTATCTCATAGACGGCTACCTCGGCATTGATGAATTCCTTGGGCACCCAGCCCAGGGGGTTATTACTGCCGGTAGCCTCAGCCCAGACCCAGCCCGGCTCGCCGTCCATCTCGAAGACGGCGCTGGCTTTGTCGTAGCCAGGCAGGTAGACCAGGGCTGCGGTGTGTCCCTGACCGACGGCTATCGCCGAACGAAGTCCGGCTCCCTGATACATCACCGCCAGCAGGACGGCGCTGTCCTCGCAGTCGCCGTAACCGACGCCGTCCTGGTTAATAGCTGTCGCCAGCTCATCGGCATTCAGGGCGAACTCTTCGTAGCCAAACTGGTCTATATCGGGGGCATACTGCACCCTGTCCCGGACAAAGCCGAATATCGCCTCGGCCCTCCGAACTTTATCGGGGTATTCGGCGGCGAAGTCCTCTCCCAGTTGGTAAGCCAGGGCGGCTTCTTCTCCCAGGCTCTCGAAGGCGATAACCGGGCGGAAGCTTGTTTCGGATAGCTGGTAGAAGCCGTCTTCACCAAAGGCTCTGGTTCGGAATATGCCCCAGTCGTCAAAGACCTCGCTGTCTAGCTCGTTAAAGTTAGCCGAGGGCGTTGCCCAGGCATAGCTGGTGGTGGCCAGGCCAGCTAGAATCAGGGATATCAAAATGAGTGAGAGCTTTACCTTTTTCATAGCGGCGTGGTCAGGGCGGCGTGCAGGATTAAGCCGAAGAAAACGAGGTAGCCGAAGACGTAGATGCCTACTGCCTTGGGGTCTTTGTCTATGTTCAGGAACGGTATCTTGGGGGTCAGCTTGTCCACGATTTTCAGTATGGCGATGCCGATTA
>DUEB01000138.1 GCA_011176655.1 Dehalococcoidia bacterium
ATGAGACATAGCATATCGGGGAAAACGAAGGTCTGCGGGGTCATCGGCGACCCCATAGAGCACACCATGTCGCCGGTGATGCACAATACAGCCTTTAGAGAGCTGGGGCTGGATTACGTATACCTTGCCTTCCGGGTCAAGGGTGAGGAGCTGGCTCAAGCCATCGAGGGCATGAGAGCCCTTGGTATCAGTGGCCTTAATGTTACTATCCCTCACAAGGTAGCCGTCATACCCTTCCTGGACGAGCTGGACCCGCTGGCTAAGAAGATAGGTGCCGTCAATACCATAGTGAACGACGCCGGGTTCTTGCGGGGCTACAATACAGATGCTAGCGGCTTCCTGCGGGCGCTGCGGGATAGGGGTTTTGAGCCCGGGGGAAAACAGGTGGCTATGCTGGGGGCAGGCGGGGCCTCAAGAGCCATCTCCTTTGTCCTGGCGGAGAGCGGGGCAAATCTGGTTATCCTCAACCGGTGGCAGGAGCTGGACTGGGCGGAAGAGCTGGCCCGTCAGATTAATGATACCTTTAAGAAAGAGGTTAAGGCGCTGGAGTCGGACGAGGCAAACCTGGAAGCTGCCCTGGATAGAGCCGATATCGTGGTTAATGCCACCAGCGTCGGCATGAGTCCGCATATCGATGAAAGCCCGGTGCCGGCCCGACTTTTGCGCCCCGACCTGGCGGTCTTTGACATCGTCTATAATCCCCTGAAGACGCGGCTGGCTACGGAGGCCGCCCGGGCCGGTGCCGAGACGGTGATGGGGCTTGATATGCTTGTCTGGCAGGGGGCCCTTTCCTTTGAGATGTGGACGGGCAAGGAAGCCCCGGTTGAGCTCATGAAAAGGGAAGCTATCAGGGTGCTTGAGGGTAGGGTATGAAAACCAGCATTGCCCTGGTCGGTTTCATGGGGACGGGCAAAACGGCGGTGGGTAAGGCTCTGGCTAAGAGGCTGGGGAAGACGTTTATTGAGCTTGACTACTTGGTTGAGAAGAAGGCGGGAAAGACCATCCCCGAGATATTCAGAGAGGATGGAGAGATAGCCTTTCGCGAGCTTGAGATTGCGGTTTCCAAGGAGGCTGCCAGCAGGAAAAACGTGGTTATCGCCGGTGGCGGCGGTGTCGTCCTCAATAAGATAAATATCGACCGCTTGAGAAAAGAGGCGGTAATCGTATATCTCACTGCCTCCCCGGGAGCCATATTGGAACGGACCCTAAACGACGGCGAAGAGAGACCGCTGCTTACGGTGGCCGACCCCGCCCGGGCTGTTAAGGAGCTTATGGAATTTCGGAGACCATTTTACGAGCGGGCCGCTGAAATTACCATAGATACGTCGCAGATGGATGTTGAGTCTATAGCTACCGAGATAATAAACAGGCTGAAGGAAGATGAGGGTTTCAGTCTCTAAGAGCCAGGTAAGCGGGACGGTGAGAGCCCCGGCTTCGAAAAGCTATACTATTCGCGGCCTAATGTGCGCTGCCCTGGCTCAGGGTGATAGCGAGGTAATAGCCCCCTTAAGCTCGGATGATACCGGGGCTGCCCGTGATGTGCTACGCGCAGTCGGCGTAAGCATTGCCCGCGAAGTCAGTTCAAAAAGGGGGGAGTGGTGGCACATCACCGGGGATAGCTTCCGTGAGCCGAAAAAAGACCTCTTCTGCGGCGATTCGGCGGCGACGCTACGGTTCATGGCCGCTATCTCTTCCCGGGTCCCCGGCGAGTGCCGTCTCACCGCCGGGCCTTCCCTGGCGCAGAGGCCGGTCGGGCCGCTGGTCGCGGCGCTCCGGCAGCTGGGCGTGGACTGTTCGGCCCAAGACGGGCTACCTCCGCTTGTCGTTAGAGGGGGCGGGCTCAGGGGGGGGGTTACCGAGCTTCCTGGCAATATAAGCTCTCAGTTTGTCTCGGCGCTGCTGCTGATAGCGCCGCTTGCCGGGCGGGAAGTCACCATCAGGTTGACCACAGTGCCGGAGTCAAAGCCCTTCTTACTGATGACCCTGGAATGCCTTAAGGTGTTCGGGATAGATGTGGCCGCCTCTCCCGATTTGAGGGAGTTTAAGGTATCGCCTCAGGTATATAAACCGGCCAGGTACCTGGTAGAGGGTGACTGGTCTTCGGCCTCGTATTTCCTGGCTCTGGGGGCGCTGTCGGGGCCGGTAGCCGTAGCCAGCCTGAATCCGGATAGCCTGCAGGGCGACCGTGCGCTGCTTGGTTTCCTGAAAGACATGGGAGCCCAAATCGAGATAGACAAGAATACCGTAACCGTGAGAAAATCAAGACTGAATGCCTTAAAGGCCGATTTGGCGGACGTTATCGACCTACTGCCGACCGTGGCCGTTCTGGCGGCAGCGGCTAGCGGAACCAGCGAGCTTACCGGTATA
>DUEB01000139.1 GCA_011176655.1 Dehalococcoidia bacterium
GTCGGCGACGATTGGGCGGAGTCAACGCCTACCTTCGAGCAGATAACGACCACCCTGAAGATTATGGGGGGCGACGCCGACGTGGACAATTTCCTCAAGGCCACCCGAAGTAACCTCCAGGACCTGGAAACAGCCGTTATCGAGCTTAAAGCCAAGGCGCTCAAGGACAAGTTCGAGGAGACCTTTATCTACGGCGACTCCGTAGATACCAAACAGTTTGACGGCCTTAGGAAGCTTATCGACACCACTACCGCCGGCGACCAGTTGATTGCCATGGGAGCCAGCGGCGACACCCTCAGCCTGGATAAGCTCGATGAGCTTATCGACGCCCTAAAGGGGGGTAAGCCACATATCCTCCTCATGAGCCGGCGCACCCGGAGAAAGCTCAACGCCCTGGTGAGAGCCGCCAACTCGGGCATGATGATAACCGACCGGGACAGCTTCGGTAACTTCGTGCAGCTATGGGACGGTATCCCGATTGGGGTTAACGACTGGATTCTCGATACCCACATCCTGGAATCCAGTGTCGAGACCGAGACTGTCGGCGGCGACTGTTCCACCATCTACGCCGTCCAGTTCGGGGAAGGCGCCCTGTGCGGCTTAACCAGCCCCGGTCACCTTCAGGTTGAGCCGGTGGGGCCGCTGGAGACCAAGGACGCCTCGCGAACCAGAATCAAGTGGTACTGCTCCCTGGCCCTGTTCTCATCGGTAAAAGCCGCCGCCTTAATCGGAGTTCAGGATTAGTAACCGGCCAGAACAGAGTAGAGCAGTCTAGTAATGGAGGTTATAAATGCAGAAGCAAGAACTAGCTAGCTGGCTGTGCCGCTACCGGCTCAGCAAGTATCGCCAGGACATCGGGTCCTACCAGGGGAGAGAGCAGGAATTCCACCAGCTATTTACGCCCTACGAGGTCATCGAGGGCGAAGGAAACTGCCTCTTAAACAGTGGCATTGACGAAATCTGGGACCTGGTTACCGGTGTCGTATCCGGTAGCGACCACATCTTTGATAACGCCCACGCCCAGATTGGGGTTGGGGATTCCGATACCGCAGCTGAGGCTACCCAGACCGATTTGCAGGCCGCCAGCAACAAGACCTACAAGGGTATGGAATCGAGCTACCCCCTTTCTACCAGCCAGAAGGTGACCTTCAAGGCCAGCTTCGGCGACGCTGAGGCTAACTACAACTGGAATGAGTGGGTAGTCAAGCAGTCAACCAGTGCCAAGTGCCTCAACCGAAAGGTGGAGAATCTGGGCACCAAGAGTTCGGGCACCTGGACTCTGGAGGTTGACATCACACTCTCTTAAGAAGAGGAAAGTCATGGTAACTGAAGCTAGTTTCAGGGACAGAGTTGAGCTTGGGCGCCAGGCGGTTAACGACTACCGGGCCGCCCATGCTCAACTGCACGCCCAAAGCTACTATCCCCAAATTCACGATGAGCATACCCCCCTGCTCAACACGATAAAGGCTGAACTCAAGAAGCAGGGCTTCAGCTCCCCGGATGAGTTCTTCAGCGCCAGTGAGGAACTGAACCTAGAGGAGCTGGGCTTCAGGGACAGAGAGGATTTTGAGGCTAGGGTGACTAACGCCGACTGGGAGGCACTGGAGCAAAAATGGCAGTAGAGACTTTAAGACCTAATGCCGCCGGCGATGAGTGTAATATCAATGCTCAGGCTGGAGCAGGCTGCCCCGACCACTATCAAAATGTAGATGAAGCGATGGCCGATGACAGCGCTACTTACGTTCGCGCTTATAGTAACGACTGGCTCCGGGACCTATACAATCTTGATGACCACTCCGTTGGCTCGGGCACCGTAAACAAGATTACTGTTTATGCCAGGTGTGACCTGAATACAAGTTCTCCACAACTGCCCAGCCTCAAAATCTGTATTAAATCGGGGACCGGCAACAGTGACCCTGATACC
The DNA here is from genome assembly GCA_011176655.1 of Dehalococcoidia bacterium. Lineage (GTDB taxonomy): Bacteria > Chloroflexota > Dehalococcoidia > Dehalococcoidales > UBA5760 > UBA5760. Next base: position 1,925 of record DUEB01000139.1, read on the forward strand.
GTTTCCGAAGGTAGTGAGCAAACCCTTACTGGCTCGTGGGCCGACTACAGTGAGGAATGGCAAAACAACCCGGCCACCGGTAGTGCCTGGACGTGGCAAGAGATAGACAAACTCCAGGCCGGCGTTTCAATTAGAAGCCCTCAAGTGAGTGGCTACATGACCTACGTTACCCAGGTCTATGTCGAGGTTGATTATACTGACATTACCGAGAAGACCTCGTCAGATAGTGGTTCGGGTTCAGATGTCAAGACATCGGGCAGCCCTCTGGCTTCGCTAAGCAAGTCTGATAGCGGCAGCGCCGCAGAGGGCGCCCCGGCTCAAGAAGCCACACTAACCGGTACGGAAACCGGCTCAGGGATAGAGGCCATCTTAAGCCTGCTGGGTAAGCTAGCCTCTGAAGCCGGCTCTGGTGCCGAAAATAGCTACGTCGCCATTATCACCTGCGCCAGGGAATCATGTGACGGCGGTGCCGGTGCGGATACATCCAGTCTGCTCGCCGAGCTTGAGCAAGACGAGGCGGGAAGCGCTGTCGAGTCTCTGCTCTCCAGACTGCTCCGTGACGGAGACAGCGGCAACGGAAACGACGCGCAAGTATCCCTGCTAGCAGTTTTAAGCAGAGCCGAAACCGGCTCCGGGGCTGAGGCACTCCTTACCCGATTGGTGACGGCCGCTGAGACCGCCCTGGGCATAGACGGGCTGCTGAGCCGAAAGGTCGGCTTATCCGATTCCGGCTCAGGGGCCGAGGCCAGCGCCATCTATAAGATGCTTATAGCCACCGACAGTGGGAGCGGGCTTGAAGCCCTGAGCGGTCTAGTGGTGCTAATCCCCGCCAGCGAGCTGGGACACGGCTTAGAGAGGCTCGGCGCCAAGATTATGACCTCGCCCGGTGCCGTCGATACCAAGCTGCCTACCAATATCGGAAAGGTAGAAGTACCACGCCATTAAGGGAGTAGATTAATGAATATATCCGAGACGATAACCCTGGTGAGACGTGACCTCAAGGACGAGACGTCTCCTTATCAGTGGTCAGACGATGAACTAACCAGACATATAAGTCGCGCCGTAACCGAGCTGTCCGAGAGGTTGCCTCTGCCCGCCAAGGCCATTCTGCCGACCGTGAGCGGTTCCCGAGAGCTGGATATCTCCAGCCTCACTAACCGGGTCATGGTTCGAGCCGTGGAATATCCGTTAGACCAGTCCCCGGCCAGCTACCAGCGCTTTTCCGTCTGGGGGAATAACCTGACCATAATAAGCGGCCCCGATCCGGATGGCTCTCACTGCGCTATCTACTACGGGGTACCCCATACTATTGACGCCAACGGCTCCACCCTGCCCACCATGTACGGAGACCTGGTGGCTATCGGAGCCTGCGGCTACGCAGCCATTAGCCTGGCCGCCGCCACGGTAAACAAGGTGAACGTGGGGGGAAAGACGACCAGTGAGGAATACCGGACCTGGGGTAATGAGAGGCTGGTAATCTTCAGAGAGAGGCTGAAGCAACTGGGCCGCCGCCAGAGGGTGAGAAGCCAGCAGCTATTTACGGAATAGCCGCGACGCCGATAGAGAGGGGCTGAGAAAGGACGCCGAAGGTGAAGCTAAACGAATGGATAGACCTCATAAAGAGCGCCGTCAGGCCCTTCATCATTGTCTGGGGCTTCATGGTCTACGGCATCTGCGTGGTGACCGAGGTCGAGATACCGACGCTACTGGCCGGGCTGGTTACCGCGGTCATCCTGGAATACTTCGGCGAGAGAGCCTACCAGAGATTACGAGAGAAATAGTGTGAAGCAAGACTAGCTAACGAAGTATTTACGAAGACTACGGGAGCAGGACTGGCTAGGGAGTATTTACAAAAACCGTGAAAAAGGATTGGCTACGAAGTCTTTATAAAAAGCCGTGAAGCAGAATTGGTTATGTAGTCTTTATGAAAAGCTGTGGTCGAGGGTGGGGGGGCGTCCCTGGACTTATATTATCCGGGATTCCTACCACAATCACCCGCTGCTCTGGCTGGCTCTAACCACGGGCATCGGCATCCTGCTGGGACATATTTTCTGGGGAACGCCCTGGACTGCCGGGCAGCTCGGGGACTGAAAGGAGGCACGCCTTGAGGGAGCTATCGCCGACGCTACTTACGGCACAGAAGGAAGCCAGCCGTATCCCCTATGTCAGGGTTACCGCCAGCAACAGGGTGGCCGGCATCGTCAGGCTGAACTGGACACGCTTATACACCGGCAGCGAGCCCGACTACTTTCACGCCCTAGCCATCCCCGGCGACGGCTCCCTGGTCAGGGTGCGCATCACGCCGCCCGCCGACGGTAGAAAGCTCTATCACCAGAGGGTAGCCAGTCCCGGCCCCGAATCGGACTTCAGCCAGTGGACATACTCAGGCCAGTATAACGCCGTGATTGTCGCCGCCGGCTCGCTGGGGGCCGAGGTCTCCATCTTCTGGATAAAGAGCGACCGCAGCGTCTACCAGCTAAAGAGCACCGACTACGGCGCTAGCTGGGGTGCTCCCCAGCTCATTGATTACTCCCCGACCACGGCCATCAATGGCATCGCCGCCTGCTACCGGCCCAACGGTGATATCGGCCTGTTCTTTGCCGACCAGGACACCCTCTACGCCAAGCAGCGCCTTAACGATATCTGGCAGGACAAGACTAGCTGGGACAAGACCAGTGGCGAGCTATCGGGGGTGGCCGCCTGCTACGACGGCGACTTTAACCTCTTCGTCACCGGCCAGGACCCGGAGGGCAACTTCAAGCTCTACTCGCTTATCTACGGCGACGGCCAGGAAGTGCCGGCGGGCACCTGGTCGGAGCTAAGAGAGTTTGCCCGGGCCCCCGCCGACGGTAAATTCGAATACTGCCAGGCGTTCATGGACAAGCCCGACGTTTACCGCTGCTTCTTCGCGGAGAAATTCAGCGGCACCGAAGCCTACACGCGCCCCTTCTGGTCACACTCGGTTGCCGACACCAAGTTCGGTGACAACCTGTGGCGCGAGCCGGTGCCGTTTGCCCTGTCCAGCGAGTATGGGCTGGCCATCGCCCATCACGGGAGCTATGGTTGGCTATCGCACCCCGGCGGGGTATGGCGGGCCAAGCTCAGCGAGGAGAGCCTCGACCTGAGCGCCGCCCTGCTGAATGTCAGGCAAGAGACCGAAAAAGAGGAGGGCCGGTTAACCGTCGAGCTGGACAGTAGCCGCGGGCAGTACGCCTCACCGGGCGAGGGCGAGCTCAGCGCCCTCGATATCGGCTGTCAGCTGGAGTTCAGCCCGGGCTATGTCACCCCGTCGGGCAGCGAGGTTAGCTCGGGGCCGGCCTACTGGATTACCGCCTACGAGCACGCCAGTGCCCACGGTAAGGCAAGCCTTATCCTGCACGCCCTAGACGGCTGGAACCTGATAAAAAACTGGCGCGCCCGGCACCAGCTCCGCTGGAATAAGACAGGTAGCCAGATGAGCGTTAAAGATATCCTGGCCTTTGTGCTAGCAAGATGCGGACTCAAGCTTACGGTCAAATCTCAGTCTCCGGTTCTGGATAGCTACTACCCTGATTTCGTCATCAACCCCAACAGTCAGGGAGACGCAGTCGTCAGGAGACTGCTCTCCTTCATCCCCGATGTCATCTTCATCGA
>DUEB01000014.1 GCA_011176655.1 Dehalococcoidia bacterium
CCGCTAATCTTTATCGGCATCGATTACTCCCCGGCCAGCTTCGAGGTAGCCGACGCCAATTTCAAAAAACTCGAAGCTAAGGGTCTGCTCCAGATAAAGACTATCTCGCACCTGGGTACCGAGGAGCTAAAAGACCTGAAAGCCCGGGCGGCCTCTCACAGATTCACGGTGGTGCTGCTCAAGGCAGACGCCTTCGACCTGGAGGTGCTTCCCCAGGACTCCCTCGACCTCGTCTATCACACCCGATTGAGACACCATCTGAGCGCAGCCGAGGGACGTAAACTGGACAAGCTTACCACCCACCTGGCGCCGAAACTGGTTGAACTGGATGACCTGTTCACCATCCGGGGGACTATCATCACCAGCATCTTCGCATGGCGCTTCCCGGCAGTATTGAACGGAGCCATCTTCAGCTATCTCAGAGACTGCTGCAAAAAGGAGGTGACATCTCAGCAAAAGCTGGGCTGTAACCTGGGTCTGCACGGTAAGATATTTTCCTGCTACCTCAGAGTCTGCGCTAAAGCCGGTTAGAGAGCCGGCGTAGCCACCGGCACCGCAGCAACCAGACCGCATGCGCTTCTTATCCCTATATATTATGTAAAGCGGTTTTAGTTTTTTACTAACGATTCAGGCATCTAAAATACCGGCCCGCCTGAGCGATAGCACCGGCTCTTGACATCGCCCGCTATAGTGCTATAATCAGTCCACACTAAACGGGTAGAGGTCTCAACGATGAAACGCAGGCACAGGCTAGCGGCTTTGTTCATTATTGCCACCCTCCCCCTGGCTCTCCTGGCTATACCGGCTAAACCAGCCCTGGCGGCATCGGTGACCCTATCACCGGATAACGGTGAGGTGGACTCGCTGGTACATGTCAGCGGCACCGGGTTCACGCCCGGCAGCACCTTCAGAACCTACTTTGCCTATGACACCACCTTCGAAACAGCAAGCATCGGCATCGTCGCCAGTGACGGGACGATAGCTCACTTCCTCACCATCCCTGAAGCGCCCGGCGGCTCATACGAAGTGCGGGTGCAGACCTCACACGAATATGCCAGCGATTACTTCACCGTGGAACCGAGTATCGAGCTGAGCCAGACCTCCTCACTCGTCGACGAGCAGCTCTATGTCTACGGGAACGGTTTCCGAGCCAGCCGAGGAATTACTTTCAGGTTTGATAACCAGATCGTGGCTACCACGGCGACCAACACTAAAGGCAGCTTCAGCGCGATATTCCGGGTGCCCGAGAGCGAGCTCGGCAGCCATGAGGTAACCGCCTACGACAATACCTACCGGCTATCGACCAGGCTGTCGGTAAGCCAATCAATCTCGATTACCCCCGACCGGGGCCCGACCGGCACCAAGGTAACGGTAAACGGCACCGGGTTCAGAGACGACCACGACATAACCATCACCTTCGACGAAGAGGAGGTCGATACCAGCCCGCCAGCCATAACCAGCGACGGGAACGGCAGCTTCACGGCCAGCTTCTATGTGCCGACCTGCCTCAATCGAACCCCCGAGGTAAGCGCCAGTGACGGCAGATATACCGCCGACGCCGAATTTACCATACTCGCCAGCATAACCCTCTCCCCCGACTCCGCAAGCTACGGGGATACGGTAACGGTCACCGGCACCGGCTTTCGCTCTAACCGGGTCATCACTATGACCCTTGATGATGACGGGATTATCACCAGCCCAGTGCTAGTCCGCTCGGATAATACCGGCTGCTTCGAGGTCGAATTTGAGCTGCCGGCCAGCACTAACGGAGCGCACACCGTAAAAGCCAGCGACGGGGTTAACTCCGATAGCGCCAGCCTGACCACGCTGCCGAGCATCAACCTCACTCCTACCAGCGGCCCCATCGGGGCCGAGGTAACCACAAGCGGCACCGGCTTCGGCGCTAATAAAGTGGTAACGATAAGGTTTTCCCAGAGCCACGTCAGAACCTCGGCTACCGATGCCAGCGGCAGCTTCACCGACTATTTCGAGGTCCCCCAGAACTCTAGCGGCAACTATAGCATATCCGCCAGCGACGGCCTGGTTACCGCCAACGCCACCTTCACCATTACCACCAGCATTGAACTTGAGCCGGACACGGGACACGTGGCTACCCTGATTGCGGTAACCGGTACCGGGTTCACCGGGGCGGTAACCATCCGGTATGATGAGGTAATCGTAGCCACCACCAGCGCCGATGCTAACGGAGCCTTTGCCATCTCTTTCCCCACCCCGGCAAGCCGGCACGGCCATCACAGCGTCACCGTCAGCGACAGCGTCAATACCATTGAGGCCACGTTTACCATGGAGTCAGAGGCGCCGCCGGTACCGGCCCTGCTGTCGCCGGAAAACGGCGCCCGACAGAACTCAAGGCCCTCCTTTAACTGGGAGTCGGTAACCGACCCCAGCGGCGTAAGCTACACCCTGCAGATTGCTCCCGACCACAGCTTCAGTACCCTGCTACTGGAAAAACAGGGGCTAACCCAGTCCCAGTACACCCTGGCCCGGGAAGAGGGGCTCCACGCCACAGACCGGGACACCCCTTATTACTGGCGGGTGCGGGCGGTCGACGAGGCTTCCAACGAGAGCACCTGGTCATCGCCGAGGTCATTCTTCGTCAGCTTCATCCCCCAGTGGGCGGTATACGTGCTGATAGTCGCTATCAGCGTGCTTATCAGTGTCCTGGTGAGCCGGAAGGTGTGGCACAAGGGAAGCAAGCCAAGCCCGGACTAGGACATCCCTGACTGGCCTGAAATGGCTGGTGGCGCAGGCTCAACTGCCGGAGCTACATCATCGCCAGCCTAAGAAGCGGAGTCCGCAACCGGCACGGTAAAGGTAAAGCGGCTGCCCTCGCCCGGGTCGCTCTTTACTTCGATACTGCCCCCGTGAGCCTCGACGATATATTTGGCGATGGTGAGCCCCAGGCCACTGCCCCCGGTAGCCCGGGCACGAGACCTGTCCGCCCGGTAAAAGCGCTCAAAGACATTGGGCAGGTGCTCGGCAGGAATGCCTTCACCGGTATCAACCACGCTTATCTCCACCCAGTCACCCCGCTTCCCGGCGCTCACGGTTATGGTATCTCCCTGCGCAGTATGGGCCACGGCATTCTCCAGAATATTGCGCAGCACCTGGCTGATGCGGCGGGCATCGATGTTCACCGCCGGCAGCCTTTTCGGCAGCCGGACGGAAACTAGCACCCCTTTAGCCGCAGCCTTCGCCTGCTCCGTGGCTACAGTCTGGCTGACGAGCACGCCGACGTCTTCCGCCTGGCAGACCAGCTTCAGTTCACCGGCATCGGCTAGAGCCAGCTCTTGAAGGTCGTCAACCAGCCGCGACAGCAGATTTACCTCCTCATCAAGAGAGCGAATAGTAGCCGCATCCGCCTTGACCATGCCATCCTGAATCGCTTCGATGTAACCCCTGATATTGGAGAGCGGCGTCCTCAGTTCGTGAGCCGTATCAGCCACCATATTCTGCCGCAGCTTTTCGGCGCGCTCCAGCTCGCCCGCCATAGAATTAAAGGCCCGGGTCAGCTCACCCAGTTCACCCCTGGCTTGAAGACTAATCCGCTGGGAGAAATCGCCCTTCCCCAGACGTCTGGTAGCCATAGTAAGCGCCAGAACCGGGGCCGAGACGCGGCGCGACAGCACAAAGGCAAGCACGATGGCGACGGCACTCGCCAACAAGCCTCCCCAGAGCAGAACCAACCTTGTCGACCCGGCAAGCCTCTGGGCTAGAGCAAACCCCAGAGAGGCCTCCGGGCTAACGTAGACCGTACCCAGTGCCCGGTCACTCTCCGGTGCCGATAGCGCCCGGTTCGGCCAGTCAAGCTGAAAATACTCGCCCGAAATCTCACCCTGGGAGTCAGCGACTACCAGCCCGCTGCTGTCCGCCACCACGATTCGCTTCCCGTAGAGGGTCCCGACATTCTCCACAACCGGTTGAACCCCACCCCACTCCCCCTCCTGCACGTAGTAGCGGGTGAGTAAGGATTCCATCCGGGCCAGCTCTATCTGCTGGCTATGCTGGTCGAACTCCCGGATTTCGCTGCCCATACCCCGGTTAACAAAGAAGTATATGATAGCGGTACTCACCACAATCACCAGCACGAAAAAGACGATGAGTTGAGACCGCAGGTTGTGCACTAGCGGACACCCCCCACAAACTTGTAGCCAACCCCGTACACCATCTTGATATAGGTGGGAGAACGGGGGTCCGGCTCCAGCTTGCGACGCAGATTGTAGACATGAACGTCAATGGTACGGTCGAAACCGTCGAAATCATAGCCAAAGACCTTCTCAATAAGCTGGGCCCGGCTGAAAACCCGGTCCGGCTCCCTGACCAGCACCCCAAGCAGCCTGAATTCTACGGGGGTAAGGTCAAGCAAACTGCCGGTAAGAGAGGCCTCATGCTTGGTGAAGTTGACCAGCAGCTCGCCGTGCCTGACCTCCTCAGGCCCGCGCTGAAGCGTTTCGTCGGGCAGACGTCTGAGCACCGCCCGAACCCGGGCCGCCAGCTCCCTGGGGCTGAAGGGCTTGGTCACGTAGTCATCGGCACCCAGGTCCAGCCCATTCAGCCTGTCCTGCTCGGTAGTCTTGGCGGTAAGCATGATGATAGGCACATCTGATTCCGCCCGGAGGGCCCGGAATACCTCAAAGCCGTCCAGACCAGGTAACATGAGGTCGAGGACAACCAGGTCAGGGTGTGTCTCCCTGGCCACATCCACCGCCTGAAGACCATCATAGGCGGTGACCACCTTGTAGCCGTCCCGTCTCAGGTATAGCTTCACCAGTTCCGTAGTCTTGACGTCATCATCAATTACCAAGACCCTTTTGCCTGCCATCTCCGCCAGTCCTTTCGGCCTTTCCCCAAAATTATAACAGAAATGTTAAGGAATTGTGAAGTTTACCCCGGCTTCTCACCCGAATGAGACGGCTTATTCCGCTTTGGGTCGGGTCATGACATTTCCTGCTAATCTTAATAATAGCTTAATATTTACCTGTTATCTTCGGAGAGGTAGGGAGGACAAGATTGAGTAGCAAGGTACCACATAACCGGAAGAGGCCATCATTTAGCCTGAGCAAACACCAGAGACCCCTGGTGATAGCGGTGGTCACTATCTGGCTGGGCGTAGGTCTGGCTAGCTGCCTGGGCCAGCGCAACGAGCTCCTGGCTCTGGAGATAACGTCACCACAGAACCGGGCCGAGGTTACGGAAGACCTGGTGACTGCCAGCGGCATCGTCTCTCTTTCTTCCGCAGTAGTCACGGTTAACGGCCAGGAGGTAGCCATAGCCGAGGACGGCACCTTCTCCAGTAACGTGGCGCTTGGCTATGGCGAAAACACCATCTTGGTTACCGCTACCTTGGAAGGCCAGGAGCCGGTAACCAAGACCCTGGCCGTGATACGGATATTAAGCCTGGAGATAAATTCACCGCAGGATAAAGCCGAGGTTGCCCAGAGCCCGATAATCGTGAGTGGCACTGTCTCCGACCCTGACGCTATGGTGATGGTTAACGACCGCCGAGTGGAGACGGCTAACGACGGCAGCTTTTCCAGCAGCGTCGAGCTTAACTACGTGAAAAATAACATCAGGGTAACGGCCACCGTAAACGGGCAGGAACCGGTAGTTAAGACCCTGACCGTAACCAGGATTCTGGTCCTGGAGCTAGACTCGCCGGAATACAGGATGGAAACCAGCGGGGGCCTGGTAACGGTAAGCGGCACCGTATATCCACCCTCCGCCGTAGTCACGGTTAACGGTAACGAGGTGGCGACAACCAAAGCCGGGCGCTTCTCCACCGATGTCGAGCTCGGCTACGGTGAAAACACCATCGTGGTTAACGCCACGGACCCGGTAACCAGGACGGTGATGGTAACCCGGATGCTGACCCTAGAGATAGACTCGCCCCAGGACAAATCCGAAATCACCGAGGGTTCCATAATCGTAAGCGGGACCGTCTCCGACCCTTCCGCCGTGGTCACGGTCAACGGCCAGCAGGCGGAGATAGCTGGTGACGGCACCTTCTCCGCCAGTGCCGAGCTTAACTATGGTGACAATACCATCACCGTTGAGGCCATCGTAGAGGGCTGGGAAACGGAGACCAGAACCGTAAGCGTAACCCGGATACTAACCATGATAGTAACCTCACCCTATGACGGAGCTGAGGTCGCCGAGAGTCCGATAACTATCAGCGGGTTTGTCTCCGACCCTACCGCCGTGGTCACGGTTGACGGCCAGGAAGCAGCCATAACCGAGGACGGCACCTTCTCCACCAGTGCCGAGCTTAACAGCGGCGAAAACATCATCTTGGTCACCGCTACCGTGGAAGGCCAGGAGCCGGTAACCAAGACCCTGACGGTATATTATATCCCGGCTGAGTGAGATGGGAACTATATTTGGAACCGAGAAGCATTAAGCAGGAGGTGAAACATATGAGTTCAGAGAATGGAAAGCGAATCAGGCTCATTCGCGTTTCCAGACCGGAGTCACCGGTGGCTCCGGGAGACACGGGAACTATCTGGCGCGTAACCCCGATAGGCACGGTGCGCGTTGTTTGGGATAACGGCAGCAAGTCTGACCTCAACCCCAAGACAGACCAGTGGGAAGTCTTACCCGACTAGGGTTAACACTACCGAAGGTCGGGGCAGTCAGTATTGCCAAATTGCTGCAAGCCTCACTCGTGACCCCTGGACAAGGGAAATCCACAAACCGGGAGGCAATATGGTGAAAGTAAGGGATGCCGGTGTCAAGTTAACCTGTCGTGACTGCGGGAGGCAGTTCCTGTTTACCGAAGGTGAGCACGAATTCTACGAACGGATGGGGTTCAACCATCCCAGCCGGTGCCGGGATTGTCGCTCCATCAAAGAAAAAAAGAATGGTCACCTCAACTGCACTGAGTGCGGAGTCAAGCTACAGAACGGCGCCTCGGTCTACTGCGAGCAGTGCTTGAGAAGCCTGCAACTGGTCCATTTCAGCTGCTCCCAGTGCGGAGCGACACAAGGAGACGACACCCTCGTCTACTGCGCAACCTGCTTCAAAAAGGCCCAACTTGACGCGGAACGGCAGATAGAAAAATACAAGAAGGCGGCCAGCGCCGCGGAGTCAAAACTGCAGGCCGCCGAGTCCGGTAACGAGGAACTGCAGATGGCACTCTACGAAGCGAAGCAACGCATCGCCGAGCTGGAGTTAAAGGCTGAGAACCTGAACCAGGATCTAGAGAAGGCATATCACTTCCAGGTCGCCTCAGGCTGGCTTAAACCAGCCCTGAATGACATAGCCGAAAGGCTGAAAGCCCTGGAGCAGACAGAGCGGGAGACCAGCACCAGCCTGGCTGCCGCCATCCATAAGGTACAGGCGATATGCCGGGATACCAGCCTGTGGCAGGTGATGAAACGCAGCCTCAAATTACGCCGCAGCCAGGACTAGGCTAACAAGCCCCACGGGATACCAGCCGGGGCCGTCTTCTCCAGGCCCGCCCCGTCACCGACAACCCGTGGCTTACCGTCCCGTCCCGTGTCAGAGAGGGCAAGGCCACACCCCGTCCCCATGTTCCATCCAAGACACCTCCCGGCATGGTGATATTAATCTCTTCAGTCACCAGCTCAGGTCACGCCGGTCTCAGCACCGCAGCCCCCCCTAACCCCGGCTGCCCCCTCCAATTATAGCCCAGATTGGAGACTGGTTACAGGTCGGGCTGGGAAAATATGGAGACTGGTAGCCTCAAAAAGACCTCCCCCCAGTTAAGAAGCAACCATAAACCGTAAGGGCATCTGAGATGCAATAAACCACCTCAAGCCTTCATAGCCTCTACAACAACCAGCGATGGACACTGGCTGGACAATCGACTAAAATAGAAACTGGAGGTCAAGATACGGTAGATACCTACGATCTCGGCAGGAGGTTGAGAGTGTTGTAGACTAGAAGAATAGTACAGAGCGTGGGAAACCTCTCTGCAGAGTGAACTCACAGACTGGTTTTTTAGGCTAGTAATTACTCTTCGCTAGGCTATTTCTGGTTATCAACACTTAATCCCACCCAATTTTAGTCCCCAGCTCGCTTTCCCAAGCGCTTTTACGACACCATCCCACCAGACTCCCACGTATTTATAGGACGCCACTATACCTCAATTCACGGGTAGGCAGGGCGCCTTTATGAGGTTCTTTGTGCTTCTCATACCGCCGAGGAGAAGAAAATGGTAACATTAGAAAAGCAATTTAAGGTCACCACGGAGCAGGTATTCTGCGACATCGGATATGCCCCCGACTCCGAGCCAGCACCCCGAGTGGCCGGTCTGATTAACGACCATGTAGACGGGGCGCAGCAGTTGGTGAAGCCCTCATATTCATACCTCATCAGACGGGTAGAGCTGGTTCACGGCCCAAGCGTTCTCCTTGAGAACGGGGCTGTCTTTCACGGCGAGGTTATCGCCCGCCTGCTGGAGAGAGCCGAGGAGGTTGCCGTCTTTGCGCTGACCATAGGCAGCGAACTTGAAGACGAAGCGGCCCGGCTGGCCCGGGAGGGGCTTATCCTCCAGGCCACCATGCTGGAGACGATAGGCTCACTCTACACCGAGCAGTTGGCTGACTGGGTAGAGACACGAATCGGCGACCTGGCTCGCGCCCAGGGACGCACCACAAGCCGGCGCTTCAGCCCCGGTCACTGCGACTGGGACGTAAGCCAGCAGAAGACGGTCTTCCACATACTGCGAGAGGACTGCGCCGGGATTCGCCTGACCGATAGCTGTCTCATGATTCCCCGCAAGTCGATGTCAGGCATTATCGGTATCGGAGACAGCGACATAACCGACTACAACCCCTGCAGAACCTGCGAAAAACACGATTGCGTCGGCAGGAGGAACGCCAAGAGCCCATGATGCGAAAAGGACTGGCGGGAGGCAGCTACAAGCCGCTCACCGAAGACGCCATATCCCAAATACACAATACCGTAATGCGGGTAATCGAGGAGATAGGCTTCGAGGTGAACTCGGATACGGCCCGGGAGCTCTTTAGGGAAGCCGGGGCGCAGGTAGACCACGAAAAGCGGCGCGTCCGCCTGCCCCGGGAGAGGGCTCTGGAGCTAATAAACACGGCCCCCTCCGAGGTCAGGCTCTGCGGTCGGGACGAGAAGCACGATATCCTCCTGGGTGGAAACCGGGTTTACGCCGGCACCGGGGGGACGGCTCTCTATATTTACGAGCCTGATACCGACCAGAAGCGACCGGCAACCCTGGAAGACCTGAGGCGTCTCGCCCGGCTGGTCGAGCAGCTCGACAATATCCATCTCTTCATGCTGCCCACCTATCCCAACGAGATACCGGTGGAGCACATTGATGCCAACCGCTTCTTCGCCGGCCTGTCAAACACCGCCAAGCACGTCATGGG
>DUEB01000140.1 GCA_011176655.1 Dehalococcoidia bacterium
AGCAGACCCTGCCCCTTTTCCTTCTAAGCTACCGGATATCACAAACAGGACTTACAATCCGCTCCGGATTGTAAGCAGGCTATGCAGAGGCTGAAGGTGCCTCAGAAACAGCCGACTGTTGTCGCCCCTGGTGGAGCTGAGGGAACGGTAGACGGAACCTTTGCCCCGAATAATTTGACACGTCTGATAATGCCCTGATATACTCCCCACGGTTAGTTCACGGGCAGGCGACTTTTTAGCTCTTGACCTGGCAATGAAGGGGCGGTATACCCCGGCCTATATTATAAAGATAAGTAACTTCCCAGCTTTTCAGCACTATCAGAGGTAATAGAAACAGGGAGGGGAACAGTGGCTAAAGAAAAAATGCAGCTATTCGGCAAGAAAATCTTCGAGGAATTTAACAAGTGTGGCATCACGCACATCGTCTGGCTCCCCTGCTTCCAGCTCGGCTTCATATACGAAGTCATGATGAACCAGAAGGAAATCGAACTGGTCCCGGTCTGCCGCGAGGGGGAGGGTATAGCGGTTGCCGCCGGTCTTGCCCTGGGCGGCAAGAAACCGATAGTGCTCTATCAGAATACCGGCATTTATGAATCGGGAGACTCGATGAGACTGGTTACCTTTGAGCTTCATGTCCCCCTGCTTATAATGCTCGGCTACCGGGGTTGGAAGGGGACTGACTCTGCTGGTGTTATTATGGAGCCGACTATGGATGCCTGGCAGGTCAAGTATCACATACTGAAGAGCGTGGAGGATGTTGAGAAGATATCCATCGCCGATAAGGAGGCACAGGAGACCAGGAAGCCAGTGGCCATTCTAATAGTAGGGGAGGAACCGTAATGATAGAAAGTATGGACGCAGTAAAGGTTATCTCCGAGCACCGCGGTGAGGCTCTCATCATAGCCGAAATGACACAAGGTACCGAGCTGCCGATAGTAACCACCCGACCCGAGCTCGACCTGCCTTTTAACTGGGCGGCTATGGGCAAAGGCTCATCGCTGGGCCTGGGCTTAGCCCTCGCCCGACCTGACCGGAAGGTCTTCGTTATGGACGGCGACGGCTCGCTGCTTAACAACCTGGGTACATTAATGACGGTTGGTAATATGGCACCGCCGAACTTTATTCACTTCCTGTTTGACAACGGTGTTTACCGGTGCACCGGGGGGCAGAGCCTGCCGAAGGTGG
>DUEB01000141.1 GCA_011176655.1 Dehalococcoidia bacterium
CAAAGTCCTTAAACAGGTAGTCGGTTACCTCGTCACTGCCCAGGGTGGGCCAGTTAACCCCGAATACAGTGTATACCCCTGAGGCAACAAAGTACTGCCCGATGGAAATCGCCTTCTCGCTCATCCACTCCGGGGCAGCCCCAGCCACCGGCAGGTCGCTGATGTCATCGCCCAGGCCACCATCCTTTACCATGGCAGCGGCTGCCATCAGTATGCGGCTGTTATCAACGCAGGAGCCCATGTGCAACACCGGGGGAATACCTACTGTCTCACACACCGAAGCCAGCCCCTCGCCAGCATACTTGGCTGCTGCCTCCGGCAGCAGCAACCCGGCCTCAGCGCAGGCAATAGCGTTGCAGCCGGTTGTGACTACCGCCACATCATTCTTGATAAGCTCCTTTACCATCTCGATGTGGCCGTAGTTGTGTTGCACCCGGGCATTATTACAGCCAACGACTCCAGCTACTCCCCTAATCCGGCCATTGATGATGTTGTCATTCAGTGGTCGATAGGAAGCCCGATAGACGCCTCCCAGCAGGTAGTTGATGGTCTCATGGCTGAAGCCAGCTATCTGGTAGGTCTGCTCCTCGGGAATCTCGATGTTGCTTCCCCTGTTGGGGAAATTATCGATGGCGGTCTTGACTATAGCCCTGGCCGACGCCATAGCGTTATGCTCGTCAAACTCGATATGCATAGCGCCGGGAATCTTGGCCTTTGGCGAGGTGGTGATAATCTTGGTATGGTAGCACTCGGCCACCGTGGCCACCGACTGGAAGATACACTGGACATCCACCACCATTGCATCTACCGCTCCTGTGGTTATGGCCAACTCTTGCTGCAGGAAGTTCCCCGCAATAGGCACCCCGTGGCGCATCAATATCTCGTTAGCGGTGCAGCACATGCCCGATAGATTTATCCCGCTAGCGCCCTTAGATTTGGCCAACTCGACCATCTCCGGGTCTTGGGCGGCGGCTACAATCATCTCGGAAAGCAGCGGCTCGTGGCCATGGATGATAATGTTCACCTGGTCCTTCTCAAGCACACCCAGATTTGCCCTACCCAGGATTGGCGTTGGAGTGCCAAACAGGATGTCCTGGAGTTCGGTGGCAATCATGCTGCCACCCCAGCCATCACCTATAGCCGCCCTTACCCCCTGGCGGAGCAGGCTCTTGTAATCCTGATCTACCCCGATATGGGTTCGGTGCATTATCTCCACGATTTCCCTATCCACGCCACGTGGAGCGACACCCTCGCGACGCCATACCTCCTGGCGTTTCAGCGGCGCCCGTCTCAGGAACAAAAGCTCACCCTCTTGCCGGCCATACTCCCCCAGGCACATCTTACCCACATCGATAGCTATCTCATTGTTACTCCGCTCTCCGATCTCCAC
>DUEB01000142.1 GCA_011176655.1 Dehalococcoidia bacterium
CTGGAGCATATTGTCGATGCCGTGCTCTACCTTGAGGGCGAGCCTTTCAGCAGCTACCGCCTGCTGCGCTGTACCAAAAACCGTTTCGGCTCTACTAACGAGGTGGGTGTCTTCGAGATGAAAAGCGAGGGCCTGCTTGAGGTGACCGACCCATCGCAGGCGCTCCTGTCGCGACGCTTCAGCCAGGCTATCGGCTCCGTGGTGGTGCCCACCCTCGAGGGCAGCCGTCCCCTGCTGGTCGAGATTCAGGCGCTGACCAACCCCACCAGCTTCGGCCTGCCCCGGCGCACCGCCAACGGCGTTGACTTCGGCCGGCTCCTGCTCATCACCGCAGTGCTCAGCCGGCGGGCCGGCCTGAAGCTGGGTAATCAGGATATTATCGCCAACGTTACCGGCGGGCTCAAGATTGGAGAGCCAGCCGCCGATTTGGGCATGGCTCTGGCTATTGCCTCCAGCTACCGGGATATCGGGGCTGACCCCGAACTGGTAGCCGTGGGCGAGGTGGGCCTGAGCGGGGAGTTGAGACCCGTCCCCCAACTGGAAAGACGGGTAAGTGAGGCGGCCCGCCTGGGCTTCAAGCGCTGCCTGGTGCCCCGGGCGGGGACTAAAGCCAGCCGCAAGGATATCGAGCTTATCCCGGCCAGCACTCTGAGGGAAGCCATCGGGCTGGGGCTGGTCAAGTCAGGTAACCAGCCCCCTAAAGGTTAAAACGCTGACTTCTAACCACAGAATGAAATCACTTTATGTAAAGCCAGCCTACTGCTCCATAATCATCGGGATGAGGCACACGAAGCGCAGCGGGTCGTTACCCTTGTTAACCAGGCAGTGATTCTCGTTAGGCTCAATAAAGATAACGCTGCCCTTGTCAATCTCAGTGCCTCCCGCCTCACCCACCAGGACCCCCCGACCGGAAACAACGAACACCTCGTGCTCCCAGGGATGAGCGTGAGACGGGGTTGAGCTGCCCGGCTGAACCTCAAAGACCCGCATACAGAAGTTGGGCGCCCCGTCTTCAGCGGTAATAACATCATACCTGGCTACCCCGGGTGTTTCTTTCACGGGCTCAACGTCAATATACTTACACACTTTCATAAACATAGACCTCCATCTTCATGGCTAACCTATTATAGCACTTAATAATTTGCCTGTAACGTAGCCCACCCGGCACATCAGGTAACAGTAGATATAAGGCTGGTTTTTGCCTTATAATCAGATAGAAAGTCAGGTTTAAGAATGCACAGCCAGCAAAAGGTGGGCGCTGTCATCGTGGCCGCCGGCTCAGGGGAGCGGATGGGCAGGGGGGACAAGCTCATGGCGTTACTGGGCGGAGAGCCGGTAATAGCCCGGGTGGCCAGCACCTTTCAGAACTGTAAGCTGATTAGCCAGATTGTCCTCGTCCTGAGCGAAGCGAACCTGGAGCGGGGCAAGCAGCTGGCGATAGCACACGGCTGGTCTAAGGTAAGCGATATCTGCCCCGGCGGCCGGCGGCGTCAGGACTCGGTGGTATCTGGACTTAACCGGCTCAAAGACTGCGACTGGGTGGTAGTCCACGACGGAGCCAGACCGCTGGTAACCGAGGACCTAATCTGCCGCGGGCTGAGTGCCGCCGAGGCGACGGGGGCAGCGGCGGCGGCGATGCCGGTTACGGACACCATCAAGGTGGCGGGAGATGACATGCTCATCCGAAAGACGCCGCCGAGGCGAAAGCTTTGGGCGGTGCAGACGCCGCAGGTATTCCGCCTGGCTACCATAACCAGCGCCTACCGCCACATAGAGGACAATGAGGTAACCGACGACGCTGCCGCGGTGGAGCAGTCAGGCCACCAGGTCAAACTTTATATGGGTGCTTATGATAATATAAAGATAACGACGCCCAGCGACCTGGCTCTGGCTGAGGTCCTGTTAGGAAAGCATGGAAGGTAGACAGCGTATCGGCATCGGCTATGATGTTCACCCTCTAACCGAAGGGAGGCGGCTGGTAATCGGCGGCGTAGAGATACCCTTCGCTAAAGGGCTTAGCGGCTGGAGCGACGCCGACGTCCTGAGCCACGCCATCATCGATGCCCTGCTCGGGGCAGCCGCCCTGGGTGACATCGGCAGCCACTTCCCGCCCGGCGTGGCAGAATACCAGGGCATCTCGAGCCTGGTTCTGCTTGAGAAAGCAGCTGAGATGCTGAAAGAGAAGGGCTGGCGGGTAGCCAACATCGACGCCACGGTGATTGCGGAAGAGCCGCGGCTGGGCGGGTTCAGCCGCCAGATGCGAGAGAAAATCAGCCAGACCCTGGGTATCGAGGCGGGCCGGGTAAGCTTAAAGGCAAGCACCTCAGCCCGGCTGGGTTTTATCGGCGAGGGACAGGGGATAGCCGCCCAGGCGGTCGCCCTGATTGAAAGTATGACCCACGAGTAGTTACGACCATGAACAGGCAAGCGATAAGCACGGTAACCAGTTTCTCCCCGGAGGCGCTCAACTGCATCTGTCGTCAGCCCCGAGGTATTCGGGGCAGCTAGGCACAGAGTCTAGGAAAGGAGATGTAGTTTAATGTCGCTTACCGCCAGTGTAAAACGAGATATCAGAGCCGCCCGGGAGCGAGACCCGGCCGCTACCAGTGGCCCGCTGGTGTTCTTTACCTATCCCGGTTTTCACGCCCGTCAGTACCACCGGGTAGCCCATACCCTGTATCGCCGGGGGCTTCGGGGGCCGGCGCGACTGGTAGCCAATATCAGCCGCTTCCTGACCGGCATCGAGATTCACCCCGGAGCCAGGATTGGCGAGGGCCTCTTTATCGACCACGGCATGGGGGTGGTCATCGGCGAGACATCCGAGATTGGTGATAACGTCACCCTGCACCAGGGGGTAACCCTGGGCGGCACCAGCACCCAGCGGGTGAAGCGCCACCCCACCCTGAAAGACAACGTCATGGTCGGCGTCGGCGCCCAGCTTATCGGTGATATTATCATCGGGGAAAACTCCAAGGTGGGGGCCGGCTCGGTGGTCTTAAACTCGGTGCCGCC
>DUEB01000143.1 GCA_011176655.1 Dehalococcoidia bacterium
TCCATGCACGTGGGCCGTCTCAAGCCTCGGGGCGAGGCCCTGATGGTATTAGCCTTGGATGAACCCATGACTGAAGAGCACCTTAAGCGGATACTCTCTATCCCCGATGTCTATACCGCCAAGCTGGTAAAGCTGTAACGAGGGCAAGATGCCGTACGGTTAGCGAACTGTCACCTCCAGGATTTGCCATAACTAGGCTCACTTTTGTGAATTTCGTCTTTTGTCAGCACATTTGCCTATTGACAATGACGACTCGTAATGGCTAAACTCATAGTCAAGTGGTTATGAGACTAACCGGTTGGAGGAGGACAAATGAAAAAGTATTTTCTTCCATACGTCGTTACGATACTAATCTTGTTATCGGTGGTATTAGCACCCGGCTGCGGTTCACCGGCGGGAGCCCCTGTCGGCGGGTTAGAAGAGCTGACGATAGGACAGAAAGCCGTCTTAAATGAGCCAGCGGTAGTGCTTATCTACTCTACGTGGTCGGCGAATCTGGTTGATAGAAGCACTCGCGAAGCCGTTGTCGGCTTGTTCCAAGACGGCGAGATGTTCCAGGCGCTCGATATCCCCACCTTTACCCTGGGAGGCCAGGGTACGGGTTTCGTGATTAACCCCGACGGCTATGTTTTAACCAATGCTCACGTTGTCCACAAGAGTGACGAGCAGATTGAAAGTGCCATGTACCGGGGGTTTGTCAATTGGGGCTTCGGGACCTTCCCGCAGTACTGGGCACAGGTGGGGCTTGACCCCTGGCCGGTAACTGAACAGGATGCAGAAGACCTGTGGGCGGCGGCGCACGAGAGTTTTGAGGTGGTTAACATCAAACAGGAAGTTACCGTGACGGTGGGCAAGTCAGTCGCAGGGTTAGACTTGATAGAGCGTGGCTATCGGGCCGACGTCAGAAAAGTGAGTCCGCGTGAATGGAAGCTGGTCAATGGTCAGTGGACTTCGGTATCTGGAAAAGACGTGGCTATCATCAAGATGGAGGCCAACAACCATCCGGCCATGATTCTGGGTGATTCTGGTGAAATGATGGTCGGTGATAACATTATGGCCATCGGCTACCCGGGAGCCGTGGTGCAGCATGACTACCTTTCCGAAGCAAGCAAGTTTGAAGCCTCGGTTACCGCGGGTATCATAAGCGCTGTCAAAGAAGCCCCTGACGGTTCGCCGATATTGCAGACCGATACTGCCATAACCCACGGTAATAGCGGCGGTCCGGCTATCAATGAAGAGGGCGAAGTTATCGGGATAACAACCTTTGGTACGTCCGGCTGGGACCCGGTTCTCGGCGAATACAAGGAGGTCGGGGGCTTTAACTTCCTGGTTCCCAGTAACGTTGCCAAGGATTTTCTGAATGAGTTAAACGTTAAGAATGAGCAGGGCGTGACCGACGAGCACTACAGCCGGGCTATGCTGCTCTTTTATGCCGAGAGGTATGCTGAGGCGGTGGATGAATTTGAGATTGTGCTTAATCTTTTCCCGGGACACCCTTATGCCCACGATTATATTACCCTGTGTCAGGAAAAGATGCTGGAGTAGGAGCCAGAATTAAGCTTACTAAAGCAGGAGTGTCTATCCCCGATGTCTATACTGCCAAGCTGGTAAAGCTGTAACGAGGCTCCCAGCTGGTGGTGCCTAGTCCAGCCGGCGGAAGACCAGCCCCGCCGGGGGCTTGGGATAGAAATAGGTTGACTTCCGGGGCATGCGTTCCCCGCCGTCGGCAATGGCCTTAACCAGTTCCGCCTTAACCGGGCTCAGGAGAAAGGCAAGCTGGTATTCCCGGTCTACTATCTTCCTGACTGCTTCCTGCCTGTCGTAGCTGAAGGTGAGGGAGTTTTCCTGGCCGCTGCCCAGTCCCAGCATTTCCTCCAGAATGACGTGGTCGAGGATACTGACGTTTAGCTTCGAGTATAGCTCACCGTGAAAGTAGGGTATCATCTGCCTTACGGCGCCAGGGTCGCGCAGCCGGAGCACCACGAGGTGTTCCGGTGACAGGCCGACAAGAATAAACCTGGTCTGGTCTGTTTCCTGGCTGTCTATCAGAGCATCGACTTGCTGCCAGACATCGGGGTCACTCAGCGGCAGCTCTTCCAGTTCGAAGAAAGACGCTAGCTTGGCCTTCAGCTCGCTTAAGATAGCCGGTGACAGGCCTCGAACCAACCGGTGGGGTGACAGGATAATAAGCCCGGGGTCGGACAGAGCCACCAGCGTCATCATCACAAAATTAAACTCTTCGTCACCGGAGGCCGCTCCGGAGCAGGCCCGTCTCTCCCGCTGATAGGTAAGAGCGCTCTCATAGCGGTGGTGCCCGTCGGCGATATAGAGTGGCTGGTGGGCTAGGCTGGCACCTATCTGCTTAGTGACCTCAGGCTCGGTGATGGCCCAGACACTGTGGCTGTCCCCGGTGTCGCTAACCAGGCTGATTACGGGCTGTTTTTGCGCCTCAAGGGTCAGCAGCGAAGAGACCCGTCCTCCCCCGTCGTCGAACAGGGTCAGAATCGGGCTGGTGTTGGCTTCCAGGGTCCAGAGCAGGCTTAACCGGTCATCCTTGGCTCTAGCCAGGGTGCCCTCGTGGGGGCGAATCACCATTTTGTCCCATTCCTCAAGCCGGACACTGGCCAGGATGCCGCGCCGTCTATATTCCTTCCCCCGGTAGCTGAAGGAGTGGTCGTGGAGATAGAGCGCCGGCACTTCGTCAATCTTAAGGACGCCCCTCCCGAGCCACTCGTCCAGGGTGGTTGCGGAATGGGTATGCTTCTCCTCCGGGCTTGTCCCCGGGGGCAGTAAGCGCCCGTACTCCAGCCTGGCGAAGTTATACTCACTGCGCTGGTAAAGCTCCTGGGCGGTCTGTGGGGTAATAATGTCGTAAGGCGGGCAGATAACCGCAGAGAGGTCACTGACCAGTTGCTCGTTATAGCGCACGCCCCGGAAGGGGCGAATCTCAGCCATCCCTGTCCCATTCCTTCTAGATCACGCCTGCCTGCGGCAGGCCCTTTACCCGACATTAGTTTATCTTATGGTGTGGAACAGGCGCAAGTTTCCCCGGGTATCAATGAGGCTGATATGTGCTATAATTTTTAGGAACCTGCCAGGGGGTTTAACCGGGTGGCGGACTCAGACGATATAAAAAACAGAATTAACGAGTTACGGGCGCAGCTTAACCATCATAACTACCGTTATTATGTCCTGGACAGCCCGGAGATTAGCGACGCCGAGTATGACCGGCTGATGGAGGAACTCAGGCGGCTGGAGGCGGACTATCCCCAGTTTCTGACCCCGGACTCGCCGACGCAGCGGGTCGGCGCGGCCCCGGTGGAGGCCTTTGGCGTCGTGGCCCACCCCCTGCCCCTTTTGTCTCTGGGCAATGTCTTCTCCCAGGAGGAGCTGGCGGCGTGGTATACCCGCACCGCAAAGCTGCTGGGCGAGGAGCAGTTCAGCTTCGTCGCCGAGCATAAGATTGACGGACTGGCGGTCGCCCTGACCTATGTTAACAGGCGGCTGACTACGGGAGCTACCCGTGGTGACGGCCTTCGGGGGGAGGATATTACCCGGAACCTGAGAACCATCCGCAGTATTCCCCTGTCAGTATCTAAGGAGGCCCCACCCCGTTTTGAGGTGCGGGGGGAGGTCTTCCTGCCCAGAGAGGGCTTTCGTAAGCTGAACAGGGAGCGGGAGGAGGCGGGGCTGCCCCTCTTCGCTAACCCCAGAAATGCTGCCGCGGGCTCGGTGCGCCAGCTTGACTCCCGCATCACGGCCCAGCGCCCCCTGGACATCTATATCTATATGCTGGGTTACGCCGGGGGTAAGCCGGCACCCCCCACCCACTGGGAGACGATGGCCTACCTCGGGTCGCTGGGTTTTAAGGTGAACCCGCATAACCGATTACTCAGCGGTATTGAGGAGATTGAGGGTTATTATCAGGACTGGGTGAAGGAGAGACAGAGCCTGCCTTATGAAGCCGATGGCATTGTGGTCAAGGTGGATTCAATTGAGTTGCAGGGACGTTTGGGGGACGTTGGCCGCGAGCCCCGCTGGGCAATCGCCTACAAGTTCCCGGCGGTTCAGGGCACCACGCGGCTCAAGGAAATCGGCATCAGCGTCGGACGGACGGGCACCCTTAACCCCTACGCCATTCTGGAGCCGGTCTTGGTGGGTGGGGTGACCATTAAGCAGGCGGCGCTGCATAACGAGGACGATATACGGCGTAAGGACATCCGTGAGGGGGATACCGTCATTATCCAGCGGGCCGGTGAGGTAATCCCCGAGGTGGTGGGGCCGGTGGTGAGTAAGCGTAGCGGTCAGGAGAAAGAATTCAGCCTCCGGGAGAAGGTCTTTGATAA
>DUEB01000144.1 GCA_011176655.1 Dehalococcoidia bacterium
TTCGGGACAGCGTGGTGGCGACACATTCTTCAGTAACCCTATCCTAACGATTCCAGTACTTATTGCCGCGACAGCTGGAATATCTGCGTTCATTACCGGCCTTATCAGCATCGTAAGAAGCAGAGAGAGGTCCATCTCTGTCTATTTAGCGATCGGCTTTGGCCTCATAACTTTAGTCTTCGTGCTCGGTGAGATTATCTTCCCCCATTAAAGAATGAAAAGGCACAGCTTCAGTAGCTGTGCCCTTCTTATATTAGTTGGTAGCGGGGGTTGGATTCGAACCAACGACCTTCGGGTTATGAGCCCGACGAGCTACCACTGCTCCACCCCGCGCCGTGTTTTTACAGTATAACCTTAAGCCGGAGAGGGTGTCAACGGCAAGGCCGGTGCTAGGTCTCCCTGGTCAGGTTGGCCAGGAACTCGGCGTTGGTCTTCGACCGGCGCAGGCGTTCAAGGACCCGTTCCGTGGCTTCCGTAAAGTTGACCGAGTCCGAGGCAATCATGGATGCCATACGCCGCAAAAGCCAGATCTGCTTCAGGTCCTTTTCGGGTATCAGCAGCTCTTCCCGCCGGGTGCTGCTGCGCTGGATGTCTATGGCCGGGAAGGTGCGGCGTTCCGCCAGTCGGCGGTCGAGGTGGAGCTCCATGTTGCCGGTGCCCTTGAACTCCTCGTAGATAAGCTCGTCCATGCGGCTGCCGGTGTCAATGAGACAGGTGGCGATGATGGTGAGACTGCCTCCCTCAGCGGTGTTGCGGGCAGCGCCGAAGAAGCGCTTGGCCGGGTGCAGGGCAGCCGGGTCAATACCGCCGGACAGGGTGCGGCCGCTGGAGGGCATTGCCAGGTTGTAGGAGCGGGTAAGCCGGGTAATGCCATCGAGGAGAATGACGACGTCCTTACCACCTTCCACCAGTCGTTTGGCTCTGTCTAAGGCTAGCTCGGCGACGCGGGTCTGGTTCTCCACCAGCTCGTCAAAGGTGGCGCCGATGACGTCACCCCTGACCGAGCGTTTTATGTCGGTAACCTCCTCCGGCCTTTCCCCGATGAGACAGACCATGATATGGAGGTCGTTATAGTTAGTGCTGGCGGCGTTGGCTATTGACTTGAGGAGCATGGTCTTGCCGGCTTTGGGGGGTGAGACAATCAAGCCCCGCTGGCCGCGCCCGATGGGGGCGATGAGATTCACGAGCCGGGTGGAAAGCTCATTGGGGGTGGTCTCCAGGTTAATCAGTTTGTCGGGAAAGGTGGGGGTAAGTGAGGTGAAATTAGGCCGCCTTTTGGCCAGCTCAGGGTTAATGTCGTTAATGGCTTCTACCCGGAGCAGGCTGCGGTATTTCTCACCGCTTTTAGGTGGTCTTACCTGGCCGGTAACCATATCCCCGGTGCGCAGGCTGAAGCGGCGTATCTGGGACTGGGAGACATAGATATCTTCTGAGCTGGGAAGCAGGGTGCTCTGTCGCAGGAATCCATAGCCGTCGTTCATGATATCCAGGATGCCGCCGCAGAAGGCATTGCCCTGTTGTTCCGCCTGTGCCTGAAGCAGACGCATGATAATGTCCTGCTTCTTGAGGTTGGTGGGGCTGGAGATACCCATCTCTTTGGCTAGCTCAACTAGCTCGTCTTTGCTCTTGTGTTCTAATTCAGCAATTTCCATGCGTTACCTTCCCTGTGGTTATTTGCTAATGGTTTCTCTATCTTTATCTTTCCCTCCTTGAGGGAAGAACTAAGAACTAAGTATTCAGGCGGAAAAGGGCAGCAAAGGCTGGGCCCCTTCTCGCAGTGTCGCCTTGGCCGCACCGACAAAATCGCGGAAAAGGGGGTGGGGGCGGCTGGGGCGCGAGTTAAACTCCGGGTGGAACTGACAGCTCACCATCCACGGGTGGCCAGCCAGTTCGCAGATTTCTACCAGCTTACCGTCGGGTGACAGGCCGCTGTAGACCATGCCGGCCTCTTCGAGGCGGGCGCGAAATTGATTATTAAACTCGTAGCGGTGTCGGTGGCGCTCGTGAATCAGACTCTGACCGTAGGCCCTGGCCACCCGGCTGTCGGGAGTAAGTTTACAGGGATAGTCTCCCAGGCGCATGGTGGCTCCCTTGCTTTTTACCTTCTTCTGTTCGGGGAGAAGGTCAATAACCGGGTAGGGAGTATCGGCATAGAATTCGGTGGAGTTAGGCTCGGTCGATTTCAGAACGTGTCGGGCAAA
>DUEB01000145.1 GCA_011176655.1 Dehalococcoidia bacterium
ACGGTCATTCCGGCTTCGGTGGGCAATACCAAACGCCAGCTTATGCTTATCCAAGACCTGGGCACAACCGTCCTTACCAGCACCCCCTCTTACGCCCTGGTCCTGGCTGAGACGGCGCAGGAGATGGGCATCGACCTTATCGCCAGCCAGCTCAGGGTTGCCATCTTAGGCGCCGAGCCGTGGACAGAGAAGATGAGGCTGGAAATCGAAGCCAAGGTCGGTATCAGCGCCATTGACAACTACGGTCTCACGGAACTCATCGGGCCCGGGGTAAGCTGCGAGTGCCAGTACAAGCAGGGCATGCATATCTGGGAAGACCACTTCCTACCCGAGATAGTCGACCCGGCAAGCGGGCAGCCGCTGCCCTACGGCAAGCAGGGCGAACTGGTACTGACCACCCTCACCAAGGAGGCTCTGCCGGTGATACGCTTCCGAACCCACGACCTGGTTACCCTGCATCCCGAGAAGTGCGCCTGCGGGCGCACCTTTGTCCGCATGTCCAAGGTTTGTGGGCGCACCGATGATATGCTCATCATTCGCGGGGTGAACGTCTTCCCGACCCAGATTGAGAGCGCCCTTCTCTCCGTAGAGGGGGTGGCGCCGCACTACCAGATAATTGTCGACCGGGAGCATCATCTGGACAGAATTGAGATTCAGGTCGAGGTCTCTGAAGCCGTCTTCAGCGACGAGGTGCGCGGGCTGGAAGAGATGGAAGACAGGGTGCGGGCAGAGATAAACAGCGTCCTCGGGATTTCGGCCCGGATTAAGCTGGTGGAGCCCCGGAGCATCGCACGCACCGAGGGCAAAGCCAGACACGTCATAGACCGCCGCGAGCTCTAGCCAAGGCCTAGCGCGGCCTGGGAGGGAATACTATGAGAATAAAGCAGGTATCGGTGTTCGTTGGTAATGAGACCGGGCGTCTGGTGGATATGCTGACCCCCCTCGCCCGCAGCAAGATTGACATTCTGGCCCTGTCCGTAGCTGACTCCGCCGACTTCGGCATTGTGCGCCTGGTGGTCTCCGACCCGGAAAAGGCGGTCAGGGCGCTGCACAAGGCCGGGTTTACCCTGCGGGTGAACGAGGTTCTTTCCTATCAGGTTCCCGATGTCCCCGGCGGGCTGCTGAGGACCGTCGTCGAGCCCCTGGCCAGAGCCGGCATCAATCTGGAGTATTTCTATGCCTTCATACAGAGCGAGGCCGGGAAAGCGACCGTGGTGCTCAAGGCAAGCGACCTGGACGGGGCGGAAGCCGCCCTCAAGCGGCTCTAGCACTAACGGCAGATGAGAGCGCTATCCCGACCGTTTCCCCAGCAGCGGCTAGCCCAGCAGCGGTTCCGCCTCAGCCAGCCGGCCAATCATTTCGTCAGCCAGCTTTTCCGCATCGGCACCATAATCCTGAAGCAGGCTTTCCTTGACCCATACCGAGAACAGATAGCGTATGCAGCGCGCGTCCTCCCGCTGCGACAGCAGGAACTCGGAGTGTTCCCGGTTAATACAGATACAGCCGCTATCCGGGTCATACCAGCTCCGTGATTGAGACCTCTGCTGGGGAGGAGAATACAGCTTTATCCCGGGGATACGAGCATCAACCGGGTACTGCTGCCCGCCATGCCTCTCACCTGATGTCTCAGCACCGCGCGTAGCCTTCTTAGCCACCCCAGGCTCGGCTATCTTCCTCTCACCTCTCCGGCCCGGAGAGCGATAGGGCAGGTCAGCCAGCAGCCCCCGGTCGCGGTAGCGCAGGAACCTGTCTATCAGCCGACCGGTCTTGTTGAGCACAATCTCGAACCTCCGTTCCAAGGAACTAGCGCTTATCCGGTCTATCATCTCGGTGACCTCCGGTTCAATACGACGCAGCCCCGAAGCGAATGCCTGATAGACCTGGTCCTGCACCACGGCTGTCTTGTCGGCGGTGCGTTTAAGGCTATCGCAGCGAACATAACCCTCGATACGCCGGTCAGTCCAGGGAAGAGCCTTGAAATCATCAAGGTCAGTCAGGAGGCAGATACGCATACCGCCGCGCCCGTAGAGGCTGACGGTGGCATCCGCCATATCCCAGGGCAGAACGTGAAGCTCAACCGACACCGAGCCAAACCTGCCCAGCGATATGGAACTTGACATCGCCTTTATCCCCCGATACCTCTTGGGCGGGATGGGCTCGAATTCGGTATCGTCCGAGATAGCCATGGCATAGAGACCCTGCCTCAGGTCGTTGGTGAACTCACGTCCCAGATACTCCTTGAGACGCTCCTTGGTGAGCCGGTCAGCCACCTCAGGCAGAATACCCTCAAGGTAAGCTACGGCACCACGCTGCGCATGGCTGTGGCGAGCACAGCGCTCGAAGACAGCAGCCTGACCGCTCTTCAGCCAGGAGCGTTTCAGGACCAGACAGCTTGAGGGGACGCCATCGGCATCAGTAGCCGCAATATGCAGCTCCTGAGCGACTAAAGGAAAAGCCAGTATTCCGATGCCCTTCTCGCCCCTCAGGGCCAGCTGCATCTTCTCCGAGTTACCAATATGTTGCAGGATATATCTCATCTTTTCCCGATTCATGCCAATCCCATTATCGGCTATGGTGATGGCCTTCAGGTGTCTATCCGGCTCGCTGTCAGGCTCATAGCGGAGGTGAACCGAGATACGCCCCTC
>DUEB01000146.1 GCA_011176655.1 Dehalococcoidia bacterium
ACGATGGTAAACGAGGGTAGCCCCGGCGAGATATCGACCTCGACCTCGACCACCGCCCCTTCCATCCCCACTACGGCGCAGCTTACTACCTTGGCTAACATATTTCCCTGCGGGTAATAATAGCTATTGGGTTACCGCTTAAATTATACCCGTTGTTATACTATTGGGCTGTCCAGCCGCCATCTACGGGCAGGATGGTGCCGGTAATCATGCTGGCCTCGTCACTGGCCAGGAAACAAACGGCGGCGGCCACATCCTCGACCGTGGCCAGGCGGCGGAGCGGGGTGTTGCCTATTATATAGTCGCTGGCTACCGGGTCCTTCAGTAGTTCCCTGGTCAGGTTGGTGAGGACCCAGGTGGGCGCCACGGCGTTAATGCGGATATTATAGGGTGCCCAGTCAACGGCTTCAGCCCGGGTCACCTGCACTACGGCTCCCTTGCTGGCGCAGTAGGCGGTGCGTTTCGGCCCGCCGACCAGACCCATGAGCGAGGCGATGTTAACAATGGCCCCGCTTTTACGCGGTATCATTGACTGAATGGCCACCGCCTGATTGCAGAAGAACAGCCCCTTGATATTTACGTTATTGACGGTATCCCAGTCTTTCTCGGTTACCTCGTGCGCCGCCTGGCGGACGTTAACGCCGGCGCTGCAAACCAGGATGTCTATCTCCCCCAGCTCCTCGCGTATGCGGCTTACCGTGGGCGCGATGCGGGGGACATCGGTTACGTCTAATTGATAACCTTTGGCGGTTCCCCTGGCCTCTCCTTTCCGGGTTACCTCGGCCAGGGTCTCTGGGTTGTAGTCCACCAGGGCTACCTTAGCCCCGCTGTCAGCCAGCAGTTCGGCACAGGCAAGGCCAATGCCGCTGGCGGCTCCGGTTACCATGGCTACCTTGTCATTGAGTCTTAAGTCCATAAGCCGGTTGCTACCTCCCTGTCTATGGTTTGACACTATGATTAAAGCCGGCGGCCGCTTGAGCTATTTCACTCCCCTCTTAGCGCAGTCCGAGCCTCTAGCACCAGCAAGGCAAATATTACTTGGCTGTCCAACCGCCATCTACGGGCAGGACGGTGCCGGTAATCATGCTGGCCTCGTCACTGGCCAGGAAACAGACCGCCGAGGCGACATCCTCCAGGGTCGCCAGGCGGTGGAAGAGGATGTTACCCATTATATATTCTTTAAATTCCGGGTCTTCCAGCATACCCTGGCTCAGGGGGGTTAGCACAAAGGTGGGCGCCACGACGTTAATGCGGATATTATAGGGCGCCCAGTCAACGGCTTCAGCCCGGGTCACCTGCAACACGGCTCCCTTGCTGGCGCAGTAATTGGCGCGTTTCCAGCCTCCCACCAGGCTCATCTGTGAGCCGATGTTAACAATTGAGCCCTTCTTACGGGGTATCATTGACTGGATAGCGACCGTCTGATTACAGAAGAACAGCCCCTTGGCATTCACGTCGTTGACTGCATGCCAGTTTTCCTCGGTGACCTCGTGAGCCAGCTGGGGGATATTAATGCCGGCGCTGCAGACTAAGACGTCTATCTCGCCCATCTCATCCCGTATGCGGCTGACCAGCGGGGCGAGGGCGGAAGTCACGGTCACATCCTGCAGGTAACCTTTAGCCACGCCCTTTGCCTGCACCCTTTTGGTTGCCCCGGGCAGGGTTTCCGCATTCTTATCAACCAGAGCCACCTTGGCGCCGCTTTCGGCTATTAGTTCGGCGCAGGCAAGACCAATGCCGCTGGCGGCTCCGGTTACTATGGCTACTTTGTTGTCCAGCCTGATGTCCATGAGCTATAACCTCCTTGTTGCTTGATACCCTCCTAGCAGCAAAATTACTGAGGGAGCTGGCTCTGCCTGACTCAGGGGCGAGACCTAGCTCCAGCCTTTAAGCTTATAGTAATCGGACAGCATCCTGTCGAAATCGGATTTCAGGAACACCTTGCCACTGTCCTCAAGCCTCTCTTCAAAGAACCTCCTGGGTAGGGTATCATCGGCGGCTGTCATACCCTCGCGCAGGTTGAACTCCCTGGCCTGGTTGGTAACGTCTAGCGCCATTTTCTGTAGCTTTGGCTTGTCCAGCTCCATCCCGGTGGTTGCCTTTATGATTAGCGATATTCTTTCCCAGTGGTAAATGTCCCGGAAGAAGCGGCACAGAATCAGGGTGTCGAAGAGGGTGTGCCGGTCTTCAAAGTCAATCAGCATCTCCGCTTTGCCTTCAACTTGGTCTGGGTCTATCATTCCGGAGAGCTCTGCCTTATAGAAGGTGGCTCTCAGGTGGTCGGCTCCTCTGTCTCCGGTAGCGTAGGTTAGCCCCATCCCTTTAAGAACCCTGGGTTCGTAGCCGGGCGGTTCCAGCCCCTTGACGTGCACCGCCATGTCTTCCAGTCCCCACTCTTTGGCGGCGTGTCTTACCCCTTCCGCCAGGATTGCCCCGATACCCTCTCTTCGGGTAATCTTATGGAGCAGCTCAGCGATACCGTCAACATCGCCGTATTCAAGCTTCTCGCCGATTGGTTTTCGCTGAGTGGCTTCTATGGCGAAGGCGGCGACATTGCCTGCGGTTATGGTATCTATACCCAACCGGTCGCAGATATCGTTAAGATAGGCAACCTCTCTGATATCGTCGATTAGGCACAGCCCGCCGAAAACTGCAATGGTCTCATATTCGGGCCCCTCGACTCTCAGTCCCTTGTGTCTCCCCGTGGTAACCTCCAACAGTTTGGCACAGGCCATACAGCACTTGGGGCAGGCCCTTGACTTGACGTTACACTGCTCACGCGCCTTGGACATGGTCAGGTTTTCCCACCGGTCAAAGGTCCCCGCAGACCAGTACTTGGTGGGAAAGGCGCCGACTTTGTTGGTTAAGGGCACTATCTGAGCTGTCCCCTCAGTGTAAAACTTATGGGCGCCGGGGTCTGTTTTACAAACTTCTCTTATTTCTTCCCAGAGTTCACTAGCCATCTCAGGATGGGCTATCTGTCTCCTTACATCTCCGTAGAAGGCTAGTCCCTTGACCTTTTTTGCCCCCAGCACCGCTCCCGTCCCGGCTCTGCCTGCCGACCGCCAGTGGTCATTTTCAATGAGGGCAAACTTGACCAGGTTCTCTCCGGCTGGCCCGATAACACAGATACCGGCATCTCGTCTCCCTAACTCTTTCCGGATGCTATCTTCGGTCTCATAGGTATTTTTGCCCCAGAGGTGTGCGGCGTCGTGAAATATTACCTTGCCCGGGGAGACCTCGAGGTACACCGGCTTCCCGGCTGCCCCTTTGATGACGATGGCGTCATAACCAGTCCGGCTTAGCGGTTCGGCTACCCTGCCCCCGGCGTAGGACTCGCAGTATATCCCGGTCAGGGGAGATTTGGTAAATACGCCGTAGCGGCACGAGCCGTAGGTTCTGGTATCCGTGACCGGTCCGGTGGCAAAAATAATGGCGTTATCGGCTGACAGAGGTTCAGCCCCGGCTCTAGTATTTTTCAGTAAGAGATAGGTACCCAACCCCTTTCCGCCCAGGAATCTTCGGTAAATGGCATCGTCAATGTATTCCTCTTTAAAAGATCTCTGGCTGAGGTCGATGTGGAGTACCTTGTTGTAGAAACCCTTCAACATTACCTATTTTTCCAATCTAGCTGGCTAACTACCCTTAGCCCCCTTTTTCATAGCTTCAATCAGTGGTAGCTTTACCCCGGACAAGAACCGAATGAGAGCCCCGCCGCCGGTGCAGACATGGTCTATCCTGGCGAGGTCTCCCAGGCGGGCCGCTGAGGCGACAGTGTCGCCGCCTCCGATGACCGAATAGCCCTTGGCGCCACCGACTATCTGCCACAGCTCCCTGGTGCCGTAGGCCCCGATTTCCTGTTCGTAAATTCCGGCCGGGCCGTTCACGAATATCGTTCCGGCTCCCTCCAGTATCTTCCCGTAGGCCCTAACCGTCTTTGCCCCGATGTCAATAATCAGCCCTTCGCTTGGTAGCTCCTCGGCGCTGATTTCGCGCCGCTTGCCGCCGTCGTCGATAGCAAAGTCCAGGGGGATATGCAGTTTAGCGGGGTACTTCTTGAGATACTCTTGAGCCGGGGCGATGAACTTCCCCAGCCCGCGGTCATTGATGAACTTCTCTGAGGGTGGGCCCAATTTCTTGCCTAAAGCCAGGTGCATTACCTGTCCGGTAACGCCGGCGGTGAGGACAGAGTCGGCGGAACCCTCAGCCAGCACCTTCTCCATCATGCTGAAGGCATCGGATATTTTAGCCCCACCCAAGAGGAAGACGCAGGGGCGCCTGGGACTTTCCAGAACCGTGGTCAGGGCGGTTAACTCCTTGTCGTAGAGTATCCCTGCGGCTGAGGGCAAAAGCTCCTGGAAGGCTACCATGCTCGGGGCGCTGCGGTGGGCGGCGGCGAAGGCGTCGTTGACGTAAA
>DUEB01000147.1 GCA_011176655.1 Dehalococcoidia bacterium
GCGGAGCTGCCTACGAAGACAGCAGCCAGAATAATGAATCTCCGGTAGCGTTTTAGCATCTGGTTCTTGCCTGACTCGCAGTTTAGGGTGCTTGGGACTCAAGGCCAATAATATCATATCTCGGTGGCTGAGAGAAGCGCTTCGGTGGTTAACCTCCCCGGTGCCGCCGTTGCCTCTCCATGTCTCTTCAGGCCGGGAACCCGGGTGGGGTCAACTGGCTACCCCCCGGGGCAACAGTTACCCTCGGAAATCGCACCGTGGCGCCATCTTAACCGGTCTGATTTGCCGCCAGCTTGACAAATGTCATACTTTGGGTTATAAATAGCCATATGGCTCTATTATCACGACTGGTGGAGGGGTGTCGGATGAAGAACTCAGCTAAAACTAAGGAACAGCTGGCTCGGGAAGCGGGGGCTCTGGGTCGGCGGGTGGTGGCTCTTGAGAAGCAGAATGCCGAGCGCGAACAACTCGAAACGGAGCTGGTGCAGTCGGAAGAGAAGTATCGTGGCCTGGTGAACAACGTTCCGCTGGGCGTATTCAGGTCGACGCCGGGGGTGGCGGGCACATTCCTGGAAGTCAATCCCGCCATGGAGAAGATTTTCGGTTACTCAAGGGAAGAGCTGCTGAAGATGAAGGTCTCTGACCTGTACATGCGTCCCGAAGATAGGGTGGCTCTTACCCGCCAGCTCTTGTCCTCAGGTCAGGTTAGGAAAGAGCTTTTTCAGCGGAGGAAAGACGGGAGCGAGGTAATAGTGCTGGCGACGATAACCGGCGTTGGAGACGAAAAGGGTGGGGTCAAGTATTTCGACGGCATCAATGAAGATATCACGGAACGCAAGCGGCTGGAGCGGGAGCTTGGGGAGAAGAGGGAGCAGCTGGAGGCTCAGAACGAGGAGCTACAGGCTACCGAGGAGGAGCTGCGGGTCAGCAATGATGAGCTTCAGGCTGCCAATGAAGAGCTGCATCGTGAGGTCGCCGAGCGTAAGCGGACTGAGGAGGAGCTGGAGCAGACCCTGGCGGCGCTGAAACAGTCTAATACCGAGCTCCAGAATTTTGCCTATGTCTCCTCACACGACCTGCAGGAGCCGCTGCGCATGGTATCCAGCTTCACTCAGCTTCTGGCCAAGCGTTACCGGGGCAAGCTGGATAAGGACGCTGATGAGTTCATTAGCTACGCTGTGGAGGGGGCTAACCGGATGCAGCGGCTGATTAACGACCTGCTGGAATATTCCCGGGTGACCACCCGCGGCCGGCCCTTCGTACCCACGGACACCGGTGTTATCTTTGAGCAGGCGATGGCTAACCTGCGCCTGGCTATTGAGGAGAGTGGGGCAGCGGTGACTTGTGACCCCCTGCCCCCGGTGATGGCGGATGACATGCAGCTGGTGCAGCTCTTTCAGAACCTGGTTGGTAACGCCGTAAAGTTCAGTGGCCGGGAGCCACCACGGGTCCATGTTTCCGCAAGACAGGAGGGGGAGGGGTGGGTCTTCTCGGTGCGTGATAATGGTATCGGCATTGAGCCGCAGTACTTTGACCGGGTCTTCGTCATCTTTCAGCGCTTGCATAGCCGGGAAGACTATCCAGGGACTGGTGCTGGCTTGGCGGTCTGCAAGAACATTGTGGAGCGCCATGGCGGGCGCATCTGGGTGGAGTCTGAGTCAGGTAAGGGCTCAACCTTCTATTTCACGATACCGCTAACCAGGGGGTGAGTAACTGATAGCCATAGGAGGTAAGCGAATATGAGTGGACACGGAGTTGGCAGGCCGATTGAGATTTTGCTGGTGGAGGATAGTCCGGGGGATGTGCGGCTGACCAGGGAAGCCCTCAAGGAGGGTAAGGTGCTCAACAAACTGCACTTGGCTCAGGATGGGGTGCAGGCAATGGAGTTTCTGCGCCGGATAGGCAAGCATACCAGGGCACCGCGTCCTGACGTTATTCTGCTTGACCTGAACCTGCCCCGTAAGGACGGTCGTGAGGTGCTAGCCGAGATAAAAGGCGATGAAAACCTGAGGCGTATCCCGGTGGTCATCCTGACCATCTCTCAGGCTGAAGAGGATATTCTTAAGACCTACAACCTCGGTGCTAACTGCTATATCAATAAGCCGGTTGACCTGGAGCAATTCACCAAGGTGGTTAAGTCGATAGATAACTTCTGGTTTAGCATTGTGACCCTGCCGCCTGACAGAGGGAGATGAAGAGCAAGACCATCAGGGTTTTAGTAGTTGAGGACAACCCCGGAGATGCCTGCCTGATACAGGAGATGCTGTCTGAGGGTGGGGACAAGCGGTTTGAAGTGAAGGTGGTCGGGCGGCTGTCGGCTGGGCTTGAGCATCTTGAGCGGGGGGACGTTGACGTGGTCCTGGTTGACCTGGGGCTGCCGGACAGTCAGGGGATTTACACGTTGCTCAGGGTGCATGAGCGCGCGCCGTCATTACCGATTGTGGTGCTCACCGGTCTTAGCGATGAGGAGCTGGCCCTCCGGGCAGTTCAGCTCGGGGCTCAGGACTATCTGATTAAGGGACGGGTGGACAGCAATCTGCTGTCGCATTCTATCTACTATTCTGTCGAACGCAAGCGAATGGAGCAGGAGCTTCGGGAGAAGAAGGAGCAAC
>DUEB01000148.1 GCA_011176655.1 Dehalococcoidia bacterium
AGCTCGCCGAGGTTGGCCCCCTTCCCGCCCACGATGGGGATGTCCTTTTTGGTGACCTCATCAAACCAGACGATAGCCTTTTGACCTTCACGCATGATAAAAAGGCCTCCTTTTTCTGTTTGACTTTGGGGTCCTTCATTTTGGCATATTATTATACCATAAAACGGGGTGGTCTAGCTTGGTGGTTTCGGGGGAATTCTGTCTTTCAGCCCCGTCCCGGACACTCTGTCTTTCCTAGTTGACAGTGGCGGTCGTGATGGTTAGAATTAGACTATCCGAGAACAGGGAGGGGTGTGGACGATGATAGAGATGACAATCGACAGTATCCGGGTTAGCCTGATGAACTATCAGCGGGTGGTGATTCTGAAGGAGAAGGGCGCCGAGCGCTATCTGCCCATCTGGATCGGGGCGGCTGAGGCTGATGCCATAGCGGTCAAGCTGCAGGACGTTTCCGTGCCCAGACCCCTGACTCACGACCTATTGCAATCGATGATTGATGTCTTGGGGGCCAGCGTCAATTCTATCATAGTCAGCGACCTCAAGAATGATACCTTCTATGCCCGGATTCTGCTTAATGTCGATGGGGGATTGGTTGAGGTTGACTCACGTCCCAGCGATGCTCTGGCCCTGGCGGTGAGAGCGGGAGTGACTATCTACGCTGAGGAGGCGGTCTTGGACAAGGCCGGTATCTTCCTGGACAAGGAGACGGGTAAGCCGATAGCTGGGGAGGCGGAACTGGGCGCCGCCGATGGTAAGGGTAAGGAGATTAGCGAAGAAGAGAAGAAAAAGCTGTCCGCCTTTTATGATTTCATTAATACCCTCGATTTGGATGACTTCGACAAGCGTAAGTCCTGAGATAGACCGTTATCTCGTTAGCCGGCTGTGAAACCAACTATAGCACCTGAGCTAAGCGCGGCTACGTCCTTGAATTCAGACTGAGCAGCCCTTCCATAGGCTCGATGACCATGCGTCGTTTCCCGAGGTCAATTGACTTAACGACGTCCTCAATGGCGGGAATCAGAATCTCTCCCCGGTCTCCCTTGACGAGGTAAGTGTCGTTACCTCGGGAGGGGTGAATCTCGGTGACCACGCCCAGTAGCTCCCCACCGGTTGTCCATACCTTTAGGCCGATAATCTGGAAGAGGTAGTACTCTCCTTCGGGCAGCACCTTGAGCTGGCTGCGGGGTATCTCCATGGCTTGCCCCCGTAGCTTCTGTGCTGCGGCGACGCTGTCAGTGCCGCTGAGCTTGATGATTACCCTGCCTTTGTGCCACTGGGCGCTGTCGATGGTCACGGGCCGGTGGTTGATGTAGACCTTTTCGCCGGGGGCAAAACGCTGGGGGAAATCGGTGGTTACGGCTACCCTGATTTTACCCCTGACGCCCCAGGGGGCCAGGATTTGACCGATGGTTATATATTCCGGTTCGGTTGTGCTCATGCCTGTTCCGGGCTGGTTTGATTTTTCCAGCCGGGTTAACTTACCCGGGAGGCTTATCTAAATCTGGCTGACATCGTCTTCCTGGAGGCTGCTAAAAACTATCCCCTCTCTTTGGGGGGTGAAAGCGACAGAATTAGAGAGGGGATTTTCCTCTTTAGTGGTTACTGGTAGCGGTGTGAACTTCCCTTATTAAGGTGCGCTTGGTTCTTAGAGAATCTCAAGGGTGGCTCTGGTGCCGGCTTTGGCGGCTTTCACCCTGATTAGGGTGCGGATGGCAGCCGCTATCCGGCCCTGCTTACCGAT
>DUEB01000149.1 GCA_011176655.1 Dehalococcoidia bacterium
ACCCTTTCCTCCTCGGCCAGCTTCCAGAGGGCTCCGGGGTCGGGGTGGAAGGGCGAACCATCATAGAGTACCAGAGTAGCCCCCAGGGCTAGATTGCTTATCAGCCAGGTCCACATCATCCAGCCGGTGGTGGTGAAGTAAAAGAAGACGTCCTCTGGTTTAACATCGATTTCAAGCTCAAGCTCTTTCAGGTGTACCGCCAGAATCCCGGCGGCTCCCTGAACGATGCATTTGGGCAGGCCGGTGGTGCCTGAGGTGAACATGATATACAGGGGGTGGTCGGGGGGAAGCTGGGCGAACTCAATCTGCGGTGCGGCTTCCGGTGATAGGAAATCTCGATAGTGAATCGAGTTGGGAACCTGGCTGATATCTGGATTCTCATTGGCGTAGGGGATAACCACCACCTTCTGGATAGACGGTAATTCCCTGGTAATTTCGCCCACCCTTTCCAGGGAGTTAAAGGTCTTCCCGTTGTAGAAGTAGCCATCGGCGGTGAAGAGGACCCTGGGTTCAATCTGCCCGAGGCGGTCCAGAGTTCCTTTAGTCCCGAAGTCGGGTGAGCAGGACGACCAGATAGCCCCGATACTGGCGCTGGCCAGCAGGGCGATAACGGCTTCCGTCATGTTAGGCACGAAGCCGGCTACCCGGTCGCCGGGCTTGAGACCTGCTTCCCGTAGAGACTTGGCCAGGCGGGCTACCTGGTTATAGAGCTCGGCATAGGTAGTCCTCACCGGCTTCCGGCCCTCGCCCTTGAAGATAATGGCGGTTCGGTCATCACGGTGGCGGAGCAGGTTCTCGGCAAAATTAAGACGGGCCCCCGGGAACCATCTGGCGTCCATTATCTGCTTGTCCGAGGCCAGAGCGGTGTCATAGGGCTTTACAGCCTTGATTTCACAGAACTCCCACACGAGCGACCAGAACTCTTTGAGATGGATAATAGACCAGTCGTGAAGCTCATTAAACGAGCCTATTTTTGTTGCGTAGCGCTCGTTGACCAGACTGATGAATCTGGTTATGTTGGCGTTTCGCTTCTGCTCCTCCGGCGGTTCCCAGAGGGGGAGCTTCATGGTGCCATTACCTCCTGATAGCAGTGTTATGTCCTTTCACTCGGTTTCCGGTTGTCTCACTTCGACACCGGCCATGCGCTCCAGCACCTTGACCAGGGCTGAATAGGCATTCCTGCCCTCGTCGGAGCACTGAAGCGAATAGTACATCTGGTTGATGAGGCTCGTTACCGGGAGAGGCAGCTTCATCTCCGCTGCCGCTTCCATGACCAGGTTGAGGTCTTTCTGCATGAGGTCGGTAAAGAACCCGGGGCGGAAGTCCCGCTTGATGATGCGCGGCCCCAGGTTGCTCAGTACCCAGGAGCCGGCAGCGCCGCCCTCAACGGCGTTGATGGCTTTCTCCAGGTCGGCGCCTGATTTTTGTCCGAACACCAGGGCTTCGACCACGCCGATAAGGCAGCCGACCAGCAGGATTTGGTTCATCAGCTTCACGGTCTGCCCCATGCCGCTGGTGCCGACGTGGACGATGTTCTTGCCCATGGCGGTAAAGATTGGTCGGCAGCGCTCAAATACTTCGGCATCACCGCCGACCATAATGGACAGGGTCGCTTTGATAGCGCCGATATCGCCGCCGCTTACGGGGGCATCGAGCATAGCCACTCCCTTTTCCTTAAGACGGGCGGCGATAGCTCGTGTTGCCCTGGGGGAGATGGTGCTCATGTCGATGACCACTGAGCCGGGGCCAGCGCCCTCGATAACGCCGTCCTTACCAAGAATCACCGCCTCCACATCCGGCGTATCGGAGACTATGGTAATCACTGTCGGGCACTCCGCAGCTAGTTCCCTGGGCGAATCAGCCTTGCGGGCGCCTTCCTTAGCCAGGGCTTCAGCCTTGGAAGCGGTGCGGTTATAGGCGACGACCTCAAAACCGGCCTGTAGCAGGTTACGGGCCATGGGCATGCCCATGATGCCGAGGCCGATAAGGCCCACCTTTTCGGGCATGGCGGTGGCTCCTCCCTCCCTTTAGTATGGGTTAAGGCTCAAATAGCCAGGAGATACTTCAGCCAGGGCACTTAGCTATCTGCTTTGCCCCTTCTCAGGCTGCGCCGCACGGTTAACGTTAGCTCCGGCTGAATGGGTGACCGGGACTCAGCCAGTTATTACTTCCGTTCCAGAATCATGGCCATTCCCTGGCCGCCGCCGATACACAGGGTGGCCAG
>DUEB01000015.1 GCA_011176655.1 Dehalococcoidia bacterium
CCGCCATTGTGCGCGCCGCCCGAACCGATGATAGCTCGCACCAGCGGTTAATGCTGTCCCTGGCGCTGGTGCCCTTAATACGGGTGGTAGACTTGAGCTTGAGCATATCGCTCATTCCCATTCCCACTATAGGGCGGTTCCCTATAATTTACACCCCGCTGCTGGTGGCGTCGGTCGTCGTGGTGCGTGCCTTGGGTTATAAGTGGAGTGAGGTCGGGCTGAATTTCAAATCGCTTCCCGTTCAATTGGGGGTAGCCTCGTCCGGTTTACTGTTTGGCTGGGCAGAATATGTCATTTTGAAGCCGGGGGCTATGGTTACCCAGTTCACCTGGTCTCAGGTACTGCCGCTAGCCCTGATACTTCTGGCGTTCACCGGCTTTGCTGAGGAGTTTGCCTTTCGTGGGGTGCTGCAGCGCAGTGCCACGGGTGTATTCGGCTGGCGGGGGATAGTCTATGTCAGTGTGCTCTTCGCTATCCTGCATATGGGTTTTCATTCCGTGCTCGATGTTCTCTTTGTCTTCGGGGTAGCTATGTTCTTTGGTTGGATAGTGAAAAAAACAGGCTCGCTTCTCGGAGTGACCCTGGCTCACGGCCTGACCAATATCATGCTGTTCCTGGTATTCCCCTTTGTCTGCTAAGCCGTCACCCCGATAGTCTTCATAGTCATAAAGACGCCGAAGGCGATGTCCAGTCCCATAGCGACGTTGGTGTTCACCGGTTTAACCATTTTGTTCTCCGTCGCCTTCTGAGAGCCATGGGGATGGCGATGGCGGCGATGGTGGCGGCTATAATACCGCCGGTTAGCCACCGGTTCCAGCCGCCTGTAGCCGCCCCGGCGACCCTGAATGTTCCTGACAGGCCGTTAACATCTACGTTATAAGCGCCGGGGACACCCTTCTGGGTGGCAAAGGTGACTCTCTGGCTGCTATCGCCGGCTAGAGTTATATTGCTGGTGGCGGCCACGGTGTCATCTATCTTCAGGGTTACTGTATGCACACCCTCGAGGTGGCTGAGGTTGGTAAGCAGCACACTTATGGTTATTTCTTCCCCGATATTAGCTTCTTCGGGGGCGATGACCAGGTTGGTCACGCTGTGGTTTGGTGTGGGGGCCAGGATGGTGAAGGCGGCGAGATAGCTCAGGGCGGTGGTGATAGTCCCGCTTCCGGGCTTAAGGCTGCTTTCATCCAGTATCACCCACCCGTTTGGCCCGTCCCACATACCGATGACCAGCTCACTCTCGGCTGCACCGGTCGGTATCATGGATGCTTTATAGGTCAGGGTGAGGGTGAGCGGCGGGTCGAAGGTAGCCCCCGGGGGACCTAGCTGATAGACAGACCCGACAATATTGTAGCCTGCCGGCGGGGCTGGTGAAGTTTCCATCTCGGTCATGGTTAGCTCGCCGAGCGGCTCTCCGTCTTCAGTGAGGCATAGAGTATCTCGGTTGATAGCTAGCTGGCAGCGGCCGTCATCGGAGAGGAAAACGGAGTCTCTGGTAAAGATGCCGTTATCCATATAGGTGGACAGGTCAAAAACGGAGCCGGTTACCGTGAAATCTTCGTCATCCGGCTGGTATAAGACCGAGCCCAGTTCCTCGAATGAAGGCAGATAGGGGGTAACCGAGAGCCAGAATCCGAGGGCTGATTGCACCTTGGCCTCTATAGGCTCGGCGGCTATATCGTAGGTGCCCGACGCCGTCCCGTAGGGGAAGTTCAGAGGTATGACGACCTCGGCTTCGGTGGTCTCACCCTCTTCGTTGGGGAAGGGCTCTATATTCATGGTATAGCTCGGGTTCAGGGTTATCTTACGGCCGCTCTCTCGATGCTGTGCCACCACCCGGGAGGTAATGTAGCCCTTGCTTATGCTCAGGGGTAGGTCTTGCTTACAATCGGCGGTTCCCTGAACCGTGGCCTGGAAGACCTCACCCCCGCCCACCACAAACTGGCTGAATTCGGCGTCATAGTTAATGGTAAAATAATCATAGACACTAAGGGCGACGGCTGGTCTGGGGGCTATGACTCCGGCGGCTAAAGTCAGTGTGAGAGCTAAAAGCCATAGGGCTTTCATCCTGGTTATGTTGCGTCTCATTTGCTGCCCGCCCTATCTCAACCTTTAGTCGGCTCTATTTGCGGCTATTCCCTGGCTTGTATATCACGGCAGTTCATCACTGCTGGCTCCGGCGCCTCCTGAGCACTAGTAGTATGGTGACGGCCGTGACTGCGGCGGCCAGAATACCGCCGATGAGCCACCGGCTTGGTCCGGCTGGCGGCTGTGGGGTGGGTGTCGGGGTGGTCGGTGGAGGAGTTGCCGCCGCGCTGACTGTGAAGTAGCCGGGAATACCGTTGACATCAACGGAGTAGCTACCGACTTGGTAGCGGCTGGTGGTAAAAGAGACTGTTTGGCTGGCGCTGCCCGCCAGCACGATTCTTTGCGTTGCCTCCACGGTGCCGTTTATCCTGAGGGTTATGGTGTAGATGCCGGCTTCCTCACCGATGTTGGTTGCCAGCACGCTTACGGTTACCGGCTCGCCGGTGTTAACCGTGGTCGGCGAGATACTCAGCGAAGTGGTGGTGAATGCGGCGGGCGCTGGTGGGGGTGGGGGGGTGCCGCTATAAGCCACGACGGCAAAGGTGCTGAAGTGACCTGCCGTAGCGCTAATGGTATTGTTGGCCGTGTCCACCACGGAGGGTAAGGTTACCCAGGCGCCGGAGACCTCGTTATGGTAGGCGATTACTAAATCCTTTTCGGCTATCCCTGGCGGCACATCGTCCGGGTTGTAGCGCCAGCTTGTGGTAATCGGTGGGGCGAAGGTGGTTCCGTTGGGCTTGAAGTGATAGGCCAGCCCGATAATGTAGGCGTCTTGCGGTAGCGGCGGCGGTGTCCCATCGGCGGTAAACTCCAGCCTGGTAACCGGCTCCCCCGCTTCATCCAGGGCGTAGGTTCCTTTAGGGATAAGAATGTTAAGCAGCTCATCCTCGGAGGTGATATCTATGGTCTCCTGTATCCTGCCCTCCGGGCTGATGGCATAATAACCGTTAGTGAAGTCCATGATAGCTTCCAGGGTCAGGTTACCGTCTCTTCCGCCACCACCAGGGCTACCGCCGGGATGCGGAATGTAGTAGGCATACCCTATGGGCAGCTTTGTCCCCTGTAGCAGGTCGATCAGCTCTGCGACACTCAAGTCGTCTATGCCCTTGGTGTACCACATCTTGTAGATTGAGCCGTATTTAAGAACAGAGGAGGCCATGACGCTGCTCCACAGGCTGGAGCTGCTGCCGGTTATGTCCTGGAGGTCGGCGACTAACCAGTCTTCACCGTCGGCTGATTCGGCATAGCCAATGACCGTGCTGGTATCAGCCAGCATTGCTTCGAGGTCGGCTGTGTCCAGGGTGGCTAGTTCTGCCAGGAACTCATCGAGGTCCTCGGGGTCGATGCTTTTCAGGAGGTCAGGTAGGCCCAGGGCTCGTATCTCGTCCAGTATGTTTTGCAGGTGTGACGAGGTAAGGTCGGCCTCGATTCGGGTGTACCACATCTGGTAGTCACCACCGTCCTTGATTACGCTGGGGCTGGCGACGCTGTCCCAGAGGGGAGTATCTTCAGAAAGCACCTCTTCTGGCACCGCCCAGTCTATGCCGTCGTCTGAAGTGGTGTAGCTGATAACCGTAGCCGTAGCGTCTAAGACGTCGAGCAGCACATCGGCATCAAGGCTACCAGTGTTGGCTAGAAGGTCAGCCAGTTCTGTCGCGGTGAGGTCCGTTTTCAACTGGCTGTGCCACATCTTATAGGTGTCGCCGTCCTTGATGATACAGGGCTCGCTGACACCTTCAAGGGCATAGCCGCTGCCCGCCAGTACTTCATCGTCGACCACCGTCCAGTTTTCACCGTCCGGCGACTCGGCGTAACTAATGACGGTACTGATGCTGCCCAGAAGCTCTTCGAGAGCATCTTTTCTGGCAGCATCACCCTCATTCAGGTCGGAGAGGATATTCTCCAGCTGGGTCTGGGTAAGGTCTATTCGGTCGCGGGTATACCACATCTGGTAGGTGCCACCATCGTTAATGACACATGGAGTGCCCACATTATCCCACAAAGCGTTACTGTCTCCGGCCAGGGCTTCGGGTTCGACTATCGTCCAGTTTATGCCGTTGCTTGATGTTGCGTAGCCGATGACAGTTCCGGTACTGTCCAGGAAGTCCACGATGTCAGCAACATTATCATAGGTGTCCTTGAGTGCTGCCAGGTCGTTGAGCAGGGTATCGAGGTCCAGGTCGGCTAGGTCATAGATGATATCATCGAGATGCAGCGCCGACATCTCATCTAGTATTTCTACGAGGTTCAGGTCTGTCTTAAGATGGGTGTACCACATCCGATAGGTGTTATCGTCTCGGAGAACCCAGGCGTCCGTGACATAGAGCTCGTTTTCCAGATTGACCTCTCCGGAGTACTTCGTCCAGGGCGGGCCGGCGGCTCGGGCAGGTGAGGCCTGACCGAGCATGGTTGACACGGCCAGGATTAAGCTGCACACTATGGCGGCGGCGGGTAAGAGTCTTTGGCCTTGCTTCATCGGTAGTTCCTCTTAGTCGGGGTGTTCTGTTGATTTTGTGGACTCGCCGTCTTGGGCATAGCTTTGCTCCTGGGTTTGGGTGGTTAAGAAAGCAGGGTCACTTCTCGGAGAGACCATAGCTCACGGCCTGAACAATATCATGCTGTTCCTGGTATTCCCCTTTTCCCCGCTAAGCCATTACCTCAACAGTCTTCATAACCACAAAGACGCCGAAGGCGATGGCCAGGGGCCAGATACCGACACTTAAGAATCTGGACAGTCTGTTCCCCGGGGCCGAATGGACGGCGCTGGCCAGCTCCTTGGTTCCCAGGAGGACTCCGAAGCCGGCGATGGCCACGGTGCCCACGGCAGCTGCCAGCCCCATAGCGATGATGGTAGTCACCGTGGTGACAGTAGTCACAGTGGTGACGGTGGTTGCCATAGCCGCAGTGACGATAGTTGTAATCATTCTTTTGCCTCACCTCCGATAGTACTAGTGTCCCTATAATAGCATAAAAAAATACCTTTGTCAAGTAGCCTTATCGGTTAGATAGAGATTAATCTCTTCCGGTCGCTGCCAGTGGCGCCTTGACAATATTGGGGGGATGTGGTTTGATGAAAATTAGGGAGCCCATAGGGGTGGTTGAGATTTACCCCAGGAGGTGCGCTATGAGGCTTCACGAACTGTACGGGGTGTGGCAGGTTGACAGGCAGCGCCCCGCTTTGTAGCGGGGCGGCAGAAGCCTGGACCTGACTCGAGTTAGCGGAAGGGGTCGGTCTTCTGGAAAGAGAGACCCACTGCGGC
Source organism: Dehalococcoidia bacterium (assembly GCA_011176655.1). Taxonomy (GTDB): domain Bacteria; phylum Chloroflexota; class Dehalococcoidia; order Dehalococcoidales; family UBA5760; genus UBA5760. The sequence continues at coordinate 5,346 of DUEB01000015.1, forward strand.
GAAGGTAACTGCAGGTGAGTCAGGTAAGGGTTAAAGAGATTGCGAACGGGGGACACTAACTGAGTGTCCCCCGTTGTCGTTAGCCTGTGCTTGTCTTGAGGGAATGGTCTTCACGGGGGAAGCAGCCGGGCATGTTCCCTGGCCTTAGCCGGGTACTTGGTCTATAATTACTGGGAGGCGCGCTGACGGCGGGAGCGGTGTAATTTAGTCCTGTGGTTTGAAATCGCGGGGTGGGGAGGTGTGACGGGTCGATGAAGGTAGAGAATCTCACTATCTATGAAAAGCCGAAGCTGGTTAAGCCGTATCTGGTCATTGGCTTTGAAGGCTGGCCGGATGCCGGGCGGGTCTCCTCAGGGGTGGTCAGCTATCTCAGGGATAAGCTGGATACCAGCCGCTTAGCCGAGCTGAAGCCTGATGATTTCTATCTCTTCCAGTCTGCTGGTGCTGAGTCGCTTCGGCCGGTCACCGATATCGAAAACGGCCTGGTGGCGGCGCTCGACCTGCCCGCAACCACCTTCTGGTTCTGTAAGAACAAAGAATCCGCTCACGACCTGATAGTCTCGCTGGGTAGAGAACCGGAGCTGAGATGGCAGGATTATGTTAATCTGATTCTGGACCTCGCTCAGGACTTCGGCGTGGTCAGGATTTACACGGTGGGTGGCACCTATGATGTCGTCCCGCACACTATGGAACCGATTATGTCGGCTGTGCTCAGTGCGCCCGGTCTGGAGCCCGAGATGAGAGCCTATGAGATACCGCTGATTAACTACCGGGGGTCGTCAAGCATCCATACCCTGCTGCTTGTCTCCGCCGGCAAAAGAAATATCGAGGCGGTCAGCCTGTGGGGGTATGTCCCCCACTACGTCCAGGTGCCCAACGCCAAGGTCTGCTACGGGGTTCTTAGCCGGCTGGCTAAAATGCTGGGGCTGGCGCTCGACCTTGAGGATGTGAGGCAGGGCAGCGAGCATCTGGATGAGATGGTGGACAAGGCGGTGGCCCAGAAACCAGAGCTCCAGGACTATGTGAGACGGCTCGAGTTGGAGTACGGCAAAAGCAAGGGTGAATTAGGCGAGCCTCTGAAGGAAGATATCATCAGAGAGATTGAGGATTTCTTGAGGAGGAAGGGGGAGGAGTAGCCATCCGCGCCATCTCTTCGGGCTAAAACCCCCGACGAACCTTAATTTCAAGACCGGCTCATCCGTTGTGGTTATGAGATACGGATTGGATAGCTGGTCTTTACTTATCTGTGTCGCCGGTGTCCGTAGCTTCTTTCTCTTTCTTATCCTGTTGGTGCGGCGGCTCGGCTTCCCGGTCTCTGAGCCAGCGCCTGATGTCGTCCAAGGCCGGGGGAGCGATGTAAAACACCTGGATGTCTTCCGGAAATTGGACCTCGTGCCCCTCGCGCATAAATAATATCCCGATTTCATCCGCCGCCAGCGTTTCGTCTATGCGCCGGGCGATATGCTCGTTCCTTGCCTTGCTTATTTCCGTATAGGACTGGTAAGCGGTGGTAAACACCTTCTGGCTCTTAAGGCCGATGGCGAGACAGCGGCTCCAGTCCATAAGCTCGTTTAGTAGCTCCCTTTCTTCAGCAGATTCAAGCTGTGCCCCTTTGTCCAGACGGTTCTTGATGATGTCAAAGCTTTTGCTGTTGATTTCTTTGACCGCCTTAATCCCCTCTTCGCCGCCGGCGGCGACCAGCTCATGGTATATCCGGGTCACCTTCCCCAGCTTTAGCTCCAGGGCGCCTATCTTGTCTTCAACCTGGTTCCAGTAGCGGTTTAATTTCTCGCGGTACTCGTCCGGAGACTCTTTCCCGCCGTAAATGAGGGGCACGAAATACAGCTTTCTGCCCTTTTTAAACCCCTCAACCGAAGGCTTTTCAATTTTTCCCAGCTCCTCAGACATCGAAACCTCCTCCAGAATATGATAACCAGTGTCCAGCTCCGGCGCCGCCCCAGCCCGTGGCGCTCAGGGGTGGCTGAAGTCAATAATCTGCTCCTTACCCCCTATTTCGCTGCGGTTAACAAGGCACTGTTTAAGGCAGCTCCCGGCCTTGACGCTGACCCCCGTCCACAGCACCGCCCTCTCCAGGCTGGCGCCCTCCCCGATATGGCAGCCTGCCCCGATAACCACCGGCCCCTTAATCTGGACTCCCTGGTCTATGCGGCAGCCACCGCCGATTACCACGGGGCTGGCTATGCTGGCTGAGGGGTGAATGGTAGCGTCCGCCTCACAGTAGATACCGTCCTGACTTAGCCCGGGGATAAGGTGGCTCGCTACCTTTACCGATAGCAGGTCGCAGTTCAGGCGCAGGTACTTCTCCGGTGTGCCCATGTCGAGCCAGTAGCCGCTGAAGGGGTAGCCGTAGACCGGCTCATCCAGCTCCAGGAGCCGGGGAAACAGCCCGCGCTCAAACATGTAGTGGCTGGCTTCCGGTACGTGCCTGAGCACCTCCGGCTCGAGGATGTAAATGCCGGCATTTATCCAGTTAGTGGTTACCCGGTCGGGACTTGGTTTTTCCGTAAAGCGTCTCACCCGGCCGTCGCCTTCCGTTTCCACCACCCCGAAGGCGCAGGGGTTGTCCACCCAGGTCAGGGCGATGGTTGCCTTAGCTCTCTTACGCCGGTGAAAGGTAAGCATGTCGCCGAGGTCAAGGTCGGTGAAGATGTCTCCGTTGAGGACGGCGAAGGTGCTTTCCAAATATGACTCGGCATTCTTCACGGCCCCGGCGGTGCCCAGCGCCTTAGCCTCCACGGCATAGTTAAGTGGCATGCCCAGGTTAGCGCCGTCACCCAGATGGCTCTGGATGGCTTCGGGGAGATAGCTCAGGGCCAGAATGGTGCTGCCGACCTCGTAGTTCTTGAGGTAGGCCAGGGTATGTTCCAGGAAGGGCCGGTTCAGCACCGGTATCATGGGCTTGGGTAGCTGGTAGGTAAGCGGCCGGAGCCTGGTGCCCTGACCACCAACCAGGATGACTGCCGCTGACAGCATACCGCGCTATGCTCCTTTCCCCTACTTACACTAAAATATTAGAGGTAATTGGTGGCAAAATCAAGGGCTGGGGGATTAAGGGCTCTTATCATGCCGGTAATTTACCGG
>DUEB01000150.1 GCA_011176655.1 Dehalococcoidia bacterium
CCTTCTCTTGACGCCTGAAGTTGCCGATGTTACACTTGGCTTGTTCTCGTTACTTCCCGTTATTTCGGAGCAGTCGGTGGAACGGATTGGTATTCTCTATCACCCGATGAATAAGGCGGCCTACCCTTTAGCTCAGGAGATGGGAGACTTCCTGAGCGCCAGGGGTGTTTCGGTGTGGCTCTGCTCGGCCTGGGAGGGGGAGCAGGCTAAGTGTCAGCTAGACGGCACCGATTTAATCCTTACGGTTGGTGGCGACGGCACCATCCTGCGCGCGGCTCAGGTGGCGGCTGCCCGTTCCATCCCGATTACCGGCATAAATCTGGGACGGCTGGGTTTTATGACCGAGCTCAGTGTCGCTGAGGCTAAGGACAGGCTCCCTGAGCTGCTGGCGGGAGGGGGCTGGCTTGACGAGCGGGCCATGCTTGATGCTGAGCTTCGGGCGCAGGACAAGGAACCCCCGTCTGTGTTTTGTGTCTTGAACGATGTGGTGGTGGCGCGGGGGGAGATAGCCCGCATGATTCGCGTCGAGGCCCAAATTGATGGCGAGCCGCTGACTACCTACAAGGCTGACGGGGTGATTGTGGCTACGGCTACGGGTAGTACCGGCTACTCGCTGTCAGCCGGGGGCCCGATTCTGCACCCGCAGGCCGGGGAGTTCCTGCTGCTGCCCATATTGCCTCACCTCAGTTCCGCTTATACCCTGGTGTTACCGGCTGCGGTGATGGTCAGGCTGGGCATCAGTGCCGCTCACCAGGCGACCCTGAGCCTCGACGGGCACATAAATCTACCCCTGTCAGCCCGGGCGACTCTTATGGTGAGACGGAGTGCTCATAAGACGCGTTTCTTGAGAATTCATCCGGAAACATCCTTTTACGGCTCGTTAGAACGAAGGTTGAAAGGAAAACGTTAGGTGATAAAGATAGAAAAGGCCTGCATCAGGGATGTCGGCCAGATGCACCGCTTGATTAACTACTTCGCCGATAAGAACGAGATGCTGGCGCGTTCCTTAAGCGAGATATACGAGAACATCAGGGACTACTTTGTGGTCAGGGAGGGTGACGAGGTTATCGCCTGTGTGGCGCTCCACGTCATGTGGGAAGACCTGGCGGAGATAAAGTCGCTGGCGGTAGCCGAGGGTAGTCAGCAGCAGGGGATTGGTAATGAGCTGGTGAAAGCCTGCCTGGACGAAGCCAAAGAGCTCGGTCTAGGCACCATTTTCTGCCTGACCTATAAACCTGGCTTTTTCGAGCGGGTCGGTTTTTCGCGGATAGACAAGATGGAACTCCCGCATAAGGTCTGGACGGAGTGTTTTCGCTGCCCCAAGTTCCCCAACTGTGATGAGGTAGCCCTTATCTACCATCCGGAGGTCTAGTTTGGCTGAGGAAAAGACGCTGTCGAGCCAGTTAGTCTATCAGGGTCGGGCGGTGCGCCTCAGGGTTGATACCGTGAGGGTGTCCGGGGGCCGGGAGACGGCGCGGGAGATTGTGGAACATGATGACTGTATCGCCGTTATTGCTGTTGACGCTGAGGGCAGGGTGCTCCTGGTGAAGCAGTTCCGTAAGGCGGTGGAAAAGGAGCTTTTGGAGATACCGGCCGGCGGTATTGACCCCGGTGAGAGTCCGGAGGACGCCGTCAGCCGTGAGATGCGGGAGGAGACCGGCTACCTGCCCCGCAGGGTGGAGAGGCTGGGTGGCTTCTATTCGGCGCCGGGCTACTCTACGGAGTACCTCTATCTCTATCTGGCAACCGACCTCATCCCCAGCCGGCTGTTTGCCGAGGACACCGAGGGTATCAGTCTCGTTCGGATATCACCGGCGCAGATTCCCGAGCTTATCTCATCGGGCAGTATCTGTGATGCCAAGAGCATTGCCGGGCTGCTTACCTACCTGGAATACAGGAAAGTAGACTAGCGACTAGCTAGCCGAGCTTAGCGGAGAGCCTCTTACCCCCGAGCAGGTGCATATGAAGGTGGGGCACTATCTGCCCGCCCCACTCGCCGTAGTTTACTACCAGGCGATAGCCGGTTTCCGTAATGCCCTCCTCCCGGGCCAGCTTGTGGGCTACCGCCACCATGCGCCCGATGAGAGGTAGCTCCGCCGGGGATAACTCGGCCAGAGACGGGATATGTTTCCTGGGGATGATAATCAGGTGAGTTGGCGCCTGGGGATTAATATCCCGAAAGGCAATCACCTCTTCATCCTGATAGATGATTTCGCTGGGGATTTTGCCGGCGACAATCTGACAGAAGATGCAGTCCATAATACTCTTCGCCTCTATTAGTCTGCTATCGGTTTACCGGCTTTTACCCTGGCGATGAGCTCGTCTTCCCGCTTGATGTCGTCCAGGGTCTTGGGCTTTAGCTCCGGCGGCGGCGTCTCCAGGCCGTACTTCCACTTCAGGAAGCGCAGCCCGGTAATCGGGTAGAGGGCAGCGATGAGCACGTCACCGATATCCTGGGTGAAGTCCTTGACTGCCTCTCTGGCCTTGTCCAGCTCCGGCTCGAGTATGTCGGCGGCGCGGCAGGTAATGGGCGTCTTCCCCCGCGGGTAGTGTTTAAGCACAATCTCCTGGACCTCGGGGTCAATGGGGGCGGGTGATTTGCCGTAGAGTCCGTAGACGTAGTCCTGTACCTGGCGTGATATCAGCTTGTATCTCCCGACCAGGACGTTCTGCACCGCCTGAACCCCCACAATCTGGCTGGTCGGGGTGACCAGGGGTGGGTAGCCGAGCTCTTTTCGGACGCGCGGTATTTCCTGATATACCTCGTCAATTCTGTCTAAGGCGTTAGATTCTCTCAACTGGGCAACCAGGTTGGAAATCATGCCCCCGGGAACCTGGTGCATGAGGACACCGGTATCGATAACTGCGGTTCGGGTGGTATTGAGGAAGTCCCGGTACTTGGGGGCGATGGACTCAATATGCTGCCCCAGCTTGAAGAGGTGGGCCAGATTAAGCCCGGTATCCCTGGGGGTTCCTTGCAGGGCGACGACAATCGGTTCCACCGCCGGGTGGGAGGTGCGCAGGGCGAAGGGGGCCAGGGTAGTATCAATAATGTCCACCCCGGCTTCGATAGCCTTGAGACAGCTCATCGAGGCCATGCCACTGGTGTAGTGGGTATGCAGGTGCACCGGTATTCTTAACACCTTCTTGAGGGACTTGATTAGTTTATAGGCGTCATCAGGGGCGATAAGCCCGGCCATATCCTTGATACACAGGCTGTCGGCGCCCATGTCCTGAAGGATAAGGGCCTTATTGACATAATATTTAAGGTTGTAGACCGGCCCCCCCATCTTGCGCTCGGTGAGGGAGTAGCAGATGGAGAGCTGGGCGTGCTTACCGCAGTCCTTAATCGCCCTGAGCGCGGTCTCGAAGTTACGCTCGTCATTTACGGCGTCGAACACCCGGAAGATATCAATGCCGACCTCAGCCGCGTGGTGGACAAAGGCGGTCACCACATCGTCGGCGTAGTGGCGATAGCCCACCAGGTTCTGTCCCCGGAGCAGCATCTGCAGGGGGGTATCGGGCATCAGCTTTTTCAGGATGCGCGGTCGGTGCCAGGGGTCTTCATTGAGGAACCTGGTAGAGACATCAAAGGTGGCGCCACCCCAGACCTCCATGGAGTAGAAGCCGGCCTTGTTCATCTCCCCGGCGATGCTCTCCATATCCTCGGTCCTCATTCGGGTGGCTAGTATGGACTGATGTCCATCACGGAAGGTAACGTCGGTAATCTTCAAGGGGTTCTTTGTGGTCACGATTCGGTCTCCTTGCTTCTTCCAGTTTGTCTTTGGCTCACAGGGGAATATTGCCGTGCTTTTTCCAGGGGCGCGTCTCTTGTTTGTTACGCAGGGCTTCCAGTGCCGTAATAACCTCGCGGCGCGAGTCCCCGGGTCTGATTACCTTGTCAGTAAAGCCACTGGCAGCGGCAACATACGGGTTGTTGAAGGTCTTGCGGTATAGCTCGGTCATCTCCTGGAGCTTGGCCTGGTGGTCGGCGGCCTTAGTGATTTCCCGGCGAAAGATGATGGCGGCGGCGCCTTCGGCGCCCATGACCGCAAGCTGAGCCATGGGCCAGGCCAGGTAGACGTCGGCACCGATAGACTTGGAGCACATTGAAATCTGGGCCCCGCCATAGGCCTTCCGGGTGCAGATGGTAATCTTGGGCACGGTAGCTTCGGAGTAGGCGGAGAGCAGCTTGGCTCCGTGACGAATAACACCCCCGAACTCCTGATGGGTGCCGGGCATATAGCCGGGGACATCAACCAGCGTCAGGAGGGGGATATTGAAGGCGTCACAGAAGCGGACAAAGCGGGCGGCTTTGTCTGAGGCGTTAATATCGAGAACCCCGGCCATGTAGCTGGGCTGATTGGCAATAATGCCGACGACATGTCCGTTCATTCTGGCGAAGCAGACAATCATGTTCCGGGCGTAGTGCTGATGGGGTTCCAGAAACTTGCCGTCGTCAACGATGGCCTTAATTACCTTCTTCATGTCATAGACCTGGCGCGGGTTTTCGGGGATGATGGTGTCAAGCTCGGGGCAGGTGCGCTCTGGGGAGTCAGTCGGCGGCTCGTAGGTAGCACCCGGCTCGTCATAAACACTCTGAGGGAGGTAGCTCAAAAGATGTTTACAGGCTTCGATGCACTCGGCGTCGCTGCCATAGACGAAGTGGGCCACGCCGCTCTTGGCGTTGTGCACCATAGCCCCGCCCAGTTCCTCGTGGGTGACCTCCTCGCTCATCACCGCCTTGACGACATCGGGGCCGGTGACATACATGTAGCTGGTGTCTTTTACCATGAGTATCCAGTCGGTAAGGGCCGGTGAGTATACGGCACCACCGGCGCAGGGCCCCATGCTCAGCGTTATCTGGGGCACGATTCCGGAGTAGAGGGTGTTACGGTGGAATATCTGGCCGTAACCGTCCAGGGCGTTGATGCCTTCCTGAATACGGGCGCCGCCGGTATCCAGCATGCCGATTACGGGCACCCTCATCTTGGCCGCCAGGTCCATAGTCCGGGCTATCTTCCAGGC
>DUEB01000151.1 GCA_011176655.1 Dehalococcoidia bacterium
ACGAGCAGGTCAGATACTCCTCCGAGTAAATAAGAAGGCGGTCAAATGTCCGGACTGCGGTAAGTGGGTTACCCTTCAAGGTTGGGGAGGTCACCGTCGCTTCTATCGTGGTCAATATCAGAAAGACCTCAGGTAGCGGCTCTTCAATCGCTTAGTTGCCCTGATAAAAGCAGGCAAAATAAGCCAGGAAAATATTTTGGCGTTTGCCCGCCCACTGGACGGTACTCAAACTCCACAACACCAGGAGACTCATGTTGCACTTTTTTGATAGCAGGGATTATTATTCTATCGTCGAAGCGAATAGATTTCGCTGCTTACTCTGGTTAGTTATATTAGCTGGCTGGGGGGTGTTGCGCCAGCGTTAAGGAGGATTAAAGGTGGATAAAAGTTTTAAGAGGCTATTTGAACCCATTCAGATTGGAACGGTCACCGTTCCCAACCGAATCTACATGCCCTCAATGTGTACCAATTATGCCGGGCCTCAGGGAGAGTCCACCATCCAGGATATAGGTTATTATGAGGCTAGAGCCAGAGGGGGCGCCGGTCTGATTTGTATTGATTTCTCGTGTGTCAGTCCGGAGGGAAGGGCTCAGATGGGGCAGCGGGGGCTGTGGGACGATAGGTTTATGCCTCATTTTACCCGTATCGTTGATGTTATCCGGGCTCGCGGCGCCAGGGTGACCACGCAGCTTCACCATGCCGGGGTTAACGCCATGGTGGCCCAGCCGATGGGCCCGAGCCGTCTCAGCAACCTCCAGTTCTTCGTCTCTAAACCGCAGGAGTTCTCTACCGAGGAGGTTGAAGAGCTGGTCGAGAAATTCGCTGACGCCGCGGTCAGAGCCAAGACCTGCGGCGTGGACATGGTTGAGATTCATGGCAGCCACGGGTATCTCGTGTCTCAATTTATGTCGCCGATATACAACGTGAGGACTGATAGATACGGCAGGGACAGGGCGCTCTTCGCCATTGAGATTGTCGACAGGATTAAGGAGAAGTGCGGTGCTGATTTCCCCGTGGTCTTTAGATTCAATGCCAGCGAATATTCCCCACAAGGCATAACCCTGGACTATGCCAAGGAGGTGGCGAGAAGGCTTGAGGCGGCCGGCGTTGATCTGCTGAATGTTACCGGTTGTAACTACGATACCCTGGACTATACCGTCCCCAATATGTACCTTGAGGACGAAGAGGAGGAATACTACCGGTTCATAAAGCTGGGCTCGGAGATAAAGAAGGTAGTCAGCATCCCGGTTGTCAGCGGCGGCTTGCTCACCGACCCGGCCAAAGCTGAAAAACTCCTGGAGGACGGGGTCCTGGACATGGTCTTTATCGGTAAGCAGCTCATTGCCGACCCTGATTGGCCCCGTAAGGTCGAGAGCGGTCGCTTGGAAGACATCCGGCCCTGCTGTGCCTGCATGGATGGGTGTATCGGCAGGATTTTCCTTATGAAGACGGTCTGGTGTTCCGTCAATCCCCTGACCGGCTTTGAATACCGGTGGCTAGATGAAGAGGCGCTGCCCAAGCCGCTAAGAAGCCGGAAGGTATTGGTTATCGGGGCCGGGCCCGGAGGGCTTGAGGCGGCGCGAATCTGTGCCATCAGGGGGCATCAGGTCTCAATCGTTGATAAGGCTGACAGGATTGGGGGCACCGTCAATATCGCCGGAATACCCAGCTTTAAGAAGAGATACCGTCAGTTGATTGAGTGGTACCATACGCAGCTTAGTAAACTCGGCGTGGAGATTGAGTTGAATACCGAAGCCACGGCAGGTCTGATTAAGAAGAAGGCGCCTGAGGTTATTGTCATGGCTACTGGCTCGGAACCGGCGATACCAGATATTCCCGGGATTGCTCAGGCGGCTACCGCCGACGATGTGTTGTTGGGTAGGAAAAAGGTGGGGCAGGAGGTGGTGATTATCGGGGGCGGGTTTGTCGGGCTGGACACGGCCTTATATCTGGCCAAGCAGGGTAAAGAGGTTACCGTGGTTGAAGCGCTGCCCGAGGCCGGTGCTGATTTGGAGCCATCGGTGCAGATGTCTTTCTTCAGGAAGCCGGGGGGTTTAATCGACAAGTACCGGATTAAAATAATAACCGGGAGCCCGGTTGTTGAAGTAGAGAGTAGCGGTGTCGAGATAGTCGATGCGCTTGGTTGCCGGAGGCTCATTAAGGGCGATACCGTAATCTGTGCCGCTGGCAGAAGGTCGGTGGTTTGCTGTGAGCTTGCCGAGGGTATGGCTGAGGTCTGCGTAATCGGAGACGCCAGAGCGCCGAGGAAAATCACTGACGCCATACATGAAGGCTTCACGGTGGCTCTCGACATCTAGGGCCGGGCGTCGCTATTTCCGACGGCGAGCGCGCGGGCTCCAGGCCTGCTACCGGATGGCGTGTTATTGATTGAGCCGGGTGAGTATCAAACCTTGACAAATATCAGAGATAAGTAGTAGCATTCCGTTGAAATCAGGCTAAAAGCTTCAGTAAATCTTTTGTCTATTTACCATAAAAGGGTAGTAAAATCTTCTTACGAAAGGAGTAGTAACATGCCTCATTACAAAAGAAAGGACCTGAAGGCAGAGCGGGACGTAACCTGCGGCTGCATGATCACGACATATCCGGTAAAGACTGAGAACGACATGTTGGACTGGCTGATAGTTGAAAGAAGCATGAAGATGGAAGACAAGTGGTCAATGCAGTCTCATTCACACCCGGACTTTGAGGAGTACTGGTTTGTGCTTGATGGTAAAGGGAAGATAATCTGCGGTGATGAGACGTATGAAGTGGAGCCGGGTGACCTGGTTATTACCCCCCGCGGCGTTCCGCACAAGGCAGTCGGCGATATAACCTTCATATGCTGCACTGCCAAGCATAACGTCTTCGGTCAGACCATAGGTCATAAGATGCAGTATGTGGCTCACGATAAGCCATATCGGGAGAACCCGGAGGATGCGCCACCCGTGGGGAAGTACGTCGTAAAACCGATGTAGCAGGTAACCAGCTGCGAAATAAAAAGACCTTTGCTTCATCGCGGTGCTTGCCGTTTACACCAAGGCCCCGAACCTCGGGTTCGGGGCCGAAGTTTGACTGGAGTGACTCTGGCTTCCCTGTCCGGATGGCTGCCTCAGGTCTTACCTGGGCCGCTCTTCTGGTCGCTAATTAAGGGCGTCACACTTGTTGGGCTAATTTCCCCGGCGGTATTTTTTGAAATGCCTCCAGTTCTTCCTTCGTTTGAGTAATCAGGCCGACCACTGCACCGACCATTGCCTTGCCGCCCTCATCCACCAGAATGTGTAGCAGTCCTGAATCCTCAGCCTCAATATCGCAACTGGCTTTCTCTGTTTCTACTGACAGGACAACCCGACCTTTCTCAACCTGGTCCGCCTCCTTCGCCTTCCATTCGACTAGCTTGACTATGTCATACTTCTTTCCCCTCTTACCCACTACTGGTATCACTACCTTTGCTGCCATTCGTCTAACTCCTTTCAACTTCTGGGTATCTTAACCAAGGCGGCAGAGCATTATGTCTCTAGCCGTAATCGCTCTATTCGGGCCAGCGGTAGGTGGGCTCCATCGTCTTGGGTGGCTGGAAGACCTCCCAGATGCATTTTAGGGTGTCGACCGTGTCGTAGTAGGCGAAGGCGCCGCCGTCAACACGCCCGCCCATCAAGACGGGGAAGCCCTCTTCGCCCATTAAGCGAGTGGTCTCGTTGAGGTTAGGCACCTGGAACTGTAGGTGGTGGAGTCCTTCTCCGTGCTCGGCCAGGAAGTCGCTGTAGATAT
>DUEB01000152.1 GCA_011176655.1 Dehalococcoidia bacterium
CAGGCAGCTTCATCGACGAGCTGGCTGAGATGCTGGGCGTCTCAGTGACCGACGGTCAGTTCGCCAGGCTGGCGTTCGCAGCCCCCCATACCATCGACCTGGGGACCAGGTGTGCCGCCTTCATGGCCCAGGCGGTAGCCTCAGCTCAGCAGGAGGGGGTGCCGCTGGAGGTAATCACAGCCAGCCTCTCCCTCGCCATAGCCAGAAACTACCTGTCCAAGGTGGTGGCCAACAGAAGGCTGGGCGACAGGGTCATCATCACCGGGGCGGTGTTCTATAACCAGGCCATCGTTTCGGCATTCCACCGGGAGCTGGAGGGAAAGACGCTCATCGTGCCGGAGCACAAGGAGATAAGCGGTGCCATAGGAGCAGCGCTCCTGGCCAGAGAGGAGATAGAGGGGGGGAAGTCGGGCTTCAAGGGCTTCCAGAGGGTAATAGACAGCCAGGTCACCCTCTCCACCTTCACCTGTAAGGGGTGCGACAATAACTGCACCATCACCCGAATGGAGATACCCGGAGAGAAAGCTACCTACTATGGCAGCCGCTGTGACCGCTACGATGCCGCGGCAGGGCTGGCAAAGCAGGAGACCTTCTTCGACGAGAGGGAGAGATTGCTCTTCAGCCAGTACAGGAAGGACTCCGGCGCAGGGCCTGCGGTGGGCCTTCCCCGGGCACTGCTGGTATACGACTTCGCGCCGCTCCTTATCGCTTTCCTCAACGCGCTGGGTGTCAGGTGTGTCCTCTCCAGCACAAGCACCGGCGAAATAATAGCCAAATCGGTCGAGCTCAGCTATACCGACAGCTGTTTTCCCCTCAAGCTTCTCCACGGCCACGCAGCAGCCCTTGCCGAGGCCGACTACGTCCTCTATCCCAGTGCCATCCGGATGGGCGAGAAGGACGGAGACGAGAATCAGAAATACTCCTGCCCCCTTGTCCAGGCAGCACCATACATAATACGCCAGTCAGTGAACCTCGGGGACCGATTGCTGATACCCACGCTTGACTTCAGCCAGGGCATCGATGACGTAATAAAGAACCTGACAGATGTCGCGGTGAAGATGGGCTTCAGCAGGAAGAAAGGCAAGGAGGCAGCCCTGG
>DUEB01000153.1 GCA_011176655.1 Dehalococcoidia bacterium
AAAAACACGGCTCACAAAACCAGGTAACAGAGCTCTAGTATCTCGGCCCGCCAAAGCCCTCGGTAACCAGACCTCCCTGCTTTATCCACTCGTCCATACCGCTCCACTTGAAGGGGCCATACAAGCCCTGAGCGATATCGAGAATATCCCGCTGAGCGCCGCCGAGCACCATCTGGATTATTTTGTAGTCCCTCATGTATTTTTCCACATGGTAGTCGTAGGAATAACCGTAGCTACCCATCATCTCCATAGCCCGGTTGACGCAAAACTCGCAGGTGTTTCCGGCAAAGGAGCGGGCCGCCGAGAACCTGGCAATCATCTCCGGCGAATCGGGCGTCCCGTATGTCTCCGGACGCGACACCTGCCAGGAGCACAGCAACACATAATTCCGAGCCAGCTCTACCCGCTTTGCCATCTCGCCGAGAATTGAGGCGAAATAGGAGCGCTCCCTGATGGGCACCCCGGCAATATCTCTACCCCCCGTCCAGTCCAGGGCTATCTTGAGCACCGCCTCCGCCATGCCCACCAGCCGCGATGAGACTCCGAGCCTGCCCAGACCAATGCAGTAGCCCTTGATTATCCTGCCGCCCAGACCGGGCTGGTCTAAGTCCAGGACATATCTCTTGGGAACCCTGACATTATCGTAGATAAGCTCGCAGTTCTCGTCCTGCCAGCAGAGACCCATCTTCTTGTAAGGGGGCGAAACGGAGAAACCCTTGGCATCCGGGGGAACGTAGACTATGCCCGCCGCCTCAGCACCCTTCGCCGGGTCACGGGTCACAATCGTCCAGTACCCCAGGTGACCCTTCAGGTACTGGTCAATAAAGCGCTCCGGGGGGCCGGCCGTACCGGGCCAGATCTTGAACCCGTTAACTATGGCATCATCACCCTCAAATTTCAGCGTGGTTCTTATGGTTCTGAAATCGAACGCCGGGTCTTCCAGATTGGCGCCGCCGGCCCGTTCCGTGATGGCCACACAGGCCATCCACGCATCGTCTCCCAGAATCTGATGCCCGAACTCCTTGAGCATATCATCCCTCTTGGCGGCAATCATGAAGGAAACCGGCCAGTGGATATGCATCACCTCCATAGCCAGGCCCACCTCCGCCCGGCAAAGCTCCTCATACACCATATTTCTCAAGACGGTAGACAAGCCCAAACCACCGGTGTCGTAGCCAAGCTCCGCCCCCAAGTGCTTGGGGAAGCTGGTCTTGGTTAAGCCCATCTTGACACAGTCGGCATAGTACTTATTTCTGGTCTCCAGGGCCAGTTTCTCGTCCCGGTGCCACCCGCCCTCGAAGTTATGCCTCTCGGGCATCAGCTCCTTATCCACGAACCGGGCCACATTTACCGCAATCTCAATTTCCTCGTCAGTACAATAGCACTTCGGATACTTGTATCTCGGGTCTAAAAGTTTGTAATACCCCTGTCCTAATTGCATTGGAACCTCCTTATTTCAAGCGATAATATAAAATCGCCGGAAATCAACGACGCAGGGTAGCTCCGAGCTCGCGGGACAGCTTATCCAGAATCTGCTGCTGCACCTCATCGACCTCGGCGTCGGTCAGGGTATGAGCTGGTGAGCGAAAGACAATGCGGTAGGCAAGCGATTTCTTGCCCGCCGGGACCTGTTTCCCCCGATAGGCATCGAATATCGTTACCTGAGCCACCAGGGGAAAGCCCTTAATAATCTCCTGCACGCGGGCATGACTTACCCGGTCATCAAGCACAAGGGCAACATCCCGCTCCACCACCGGAAAGCGCGCTACCGGCTGAAATGCCCGGTGCCCCACCGTGAAGGGCAACAGTTGAGCGAGACTTACTTCAAAAAGGCAGGCCGTCTCGGTAATCTCAAAAGCCGCAAGCACCTTGGGGTGTAGCTCCCCAACGACACCCACTCTATTACCGGAGACTACTACCCCCGCCTGTTTGGCGGTATGGAGGGTCTCGTCGCTGGCCTCCTC
>DUEB01000154.1 GCA_011176655.1 Dehalococcoidia bacterium
GGCACCGACCGACCGGCGGGCTCTTGGTATTCAGTATTTCGTTTAAGACCGCTTCAACATTCTTGACATCAGTCTGGATACGCTGTGGCATATCTCCTCCCTCTCAGGCAACCTTTATCTGACCGCTGGACAGGGTCTTCCGGGCATAATCAGCCAGGTAGTCATCGGGTTGTCGGGCATAATTGGGTAGCAGTAGCGGGGTGGCCGGCCGACTTTCGGTGATACCGGCTTCCTTAAGTTCCGCCTGCCATTTGCCCACGTGGTCTAAAGTTAGCGCGCCGAGCTTAACCTCCCTGGCATACCGGGCGGCAGCTTTACCGGCCCGCCTGCCGAAGACAAAAATGTCCAGCGTCGAGTTACCGATAAGCCGGTTCCGGCCGTGGACGCCTCCCATGCACTCGCCGGCGGCAAACAGCCCCGGTATGGTGGTCGCCCCGTCGGGATCAATCTTAATACCCCCGTTCTGGTAGTGCAGCGTCGGGTAGACCAGCATTGGCTCTTTAGTGATATCAATGTTATAGCGGCCAAACTGCCTGACCATAGCCGGCAGCTCCCGGGCGATGGTGCCCTCGCCGCGCAGGAGGTCAATCATGGGTGAGTCCAGCCACACCCCAAGCTCTCCGGTGGGGGTGGTTATTCCCTTCATATGCCGACACTCCCGTATGTTGGCTGAGGCAACCACGTCGCGCGGTTCCAGGGACATGATAAACTGCTCCCCTTCGGCGTTTACCAGTTGGGCCCCCAGGGTTCTTACCTTCTCGGTAACCAGCTGCCCCAGAATCTGCACCGGGTAGGCGGCACCAGTGGGGTGATACTGCATGGTGTCCATAAAGATTAGCTCGGCTCCCACCCGGTAGGCCAGGACCAGCCCGTCAGCCGTGGCCCCGTAATGATTGGTGGTGGGGAAACCCTGGATGTGAAGCCGCCCGGCCCCACCGGTAGCCATAATGACCGCCCCAGCGCGCACCAGGGTGAGTTCGTTGGTCTCCAGATTTACCAGTATCGCCCCGGCTACCTGCCCTTTATCATCCATGACGAGCTCGATTACCGGGGAGAATTCCAGGTAGTCTATACACCGGTTATGCACTTCGTCGCGCAGGACGCGCATCTCCTCAAGGCCGGTATAGTCCCGAGCGGAGTGCAGCCGTAGTCTGGAGGCACCACCCCCGGACAGCTCGTGCATCGAGCCGTCGGGGTTCTTGTCCCAGTTGACCCCCAGCTCTTCCAGCCACTTAATCACCGAGGGGGCATCTCTAACCAGGGCCTCGACCAGTTCGGGGATATTGTCGAAGCGGCCGCCGCCTATGGTGTCCAGATAATGGATGGCCGGGGAATCATTGGACCTGTCTGCCGCCTGAGTCCCGGCTTGAGCGCCCACGGTATTGGCGTCACCGAGGCGCAATTTGGTTACCAGCAGGGTTTTAGCCCCGTTTTCCTGAGCCAGGAGTGCTGCCGAGGCTCCGGCGCCACCGCAGCCGATGACCAGGACATCCACATCGTGGTCAACCTTACCGAGGTTAATCTTGTCCGGGTTAACCCGGCTGTTCCCCTCCAGCAAAGCAGCTACTTCATTCGGGGTAGGCTCTCCCCGGTTCGGCCCCACCAGGAGCTCACGCATCCCTTCTTTAATAAAGTCGGGATGAAACTCGGTAAGCAGGGCCGCCTTTTCCTGGTCGCCTACGCGCGGTCGGGTCTCTTCGAGCCGCCTCTCCCGACTGGCTTCTACCTTGCGGATACTCTCTCCCATATACGCTGGATACATTCTACTTACCCTTTCTCTAAGACTGCTTGGTATAGGCTGGTTCGATATCGCGCTCAGCGTAGCGACGGTGAAGTTCGTCCTGGCTCATCTTCTCCAGCTCTTCCAGTTCGGCATCAAATTTGCCCGTCTCTATCCCGGCTATTCTGTCCTCCAGGTGCTGGGAGGTGGGCGCCAGATACCGCCCGTAGAGGCGCCGGCAGAGCAGGGCTATGTTATAGGGAACCAGTCCCTGGGGACACCGGGCAGCGCACAGGCCGCACATGACGCAGTCAAATGACCTGTTAGCCACTTCACGGATATCACCCCTTAAGGCGTCGGACATAAACCACATCACCTCAAGCTCCTGAGGGCAGGTCTTGGTGCAGGTGTTACAGCCGAAGCAGGTAAGCAGGCTGGGGTAGAGGGCTAACAGCGACTCGGCAGTCGGCTCGATTTCTTCCAGATTGTAAAGAGCCTTGGCCGACGGGAAGAAGGGTATCTGCACCAGGTACATGCCTGGCTCAATGGTCTTCTGGCAGGCAAGGTCATACCTTAGCTGGGAGTCGTCCTTCAGGTTGTAGATAGTAGCGCAGGCGCCGCAAAACCCGGCCCGGCACCCGCAGCCGCGGATTAGTCGGTAGCCGCAGTACTCCAGCGCCGTCATAATGGTAAGCCCCTCGGGTACCTGGTAACGCTTACCCATGACGTAGACATCAATCATGTGGACTTCTGGTGCCACCTGTTTCTGCTTGGCCATCTTATTACCTCAGTTCCTGGATTTGCTTGGCTATCTCCGTAACCACCGCATCGGGCTCTCGACATCTATTGTAAGCACGCTTACCCGGGCTTAAAGGACAGCCTCTTTGTGTCGGGCACACCAGCACTGCATATTGACAGCTACGGGCAGGCTAGCGATATGGGCCGGGAAGACCTCGATGTGGACTGCCAGCGCCGTGGTTCTGCCCCCGTAACCCATCGGGCCGATACCCAGATTATTCACGAGCTGGAAAATCTCCTTTTCCAGCTCAGCGACCTCGGCGTCCGGGTTGGGCTTACCTACCTCGCGCAGCAGGGCTCTTTTCGCCAGCATAACACACTTTTCTACGGTGCCGCCAATGCCTACCCCAACGATGACCGGCGGGCAGGGGTTGCTGCCGGCCTCATCTACGGCCTGGACGACAAAATCGATAACCCCCTGGCGACCCTGTGCCGGCTTGAGCATTGCCAGCCGTGACATATTCTCGGCGCCACCCCCCTTAGGTTTAGCGATTATCTTGAGCTTATCGCCGGGGACAATATCGGTGTAGATGATGGCGGGCGTGTTATCCTTGGTATTGGCTCGGGCGGAAAAGGGGCGGCTTACCATGGACTTACGCAGGTAGCCCTCGGCATATCCCTGCCGCACCCCCTCGTCTATAGCCGAGTAGAGGTCGCCCCCGACGATGTGAACATCCTGACCCAGCTCCAAAAAGACTAAGGCATCCCCGGTGTCCTGACACAGCGGAACCTCCCCCCCAGCCGAAATCTCAATGTTCTCCAGTATCCGGGACAGCACCTCCCGCCCCACCGGCGATTCCTCTGCGTCCCGCGCCTTTCTAATCACCGTTACCACATCCTGGGGAAGATAGTGGCAGGCTTCCTGAAAAAGTCGGGACACGGTCTTGGTTACTTCCTTAGCCTCAATCTCTCTCATCGTGATTTACTCCTTTCCTGGTTACATTAGATACAAACTGTCTATGCTTCGGGCACCGGTGGGATTAGCCCGGAGCTCATCAGGAGGCTGGTGGTTTCCCTCGACTCTTTAATCATCTTCTCGGCCCGTCTGGTCAGCTCCTGGCGGCTCGGTGTTTCTCGCGCCACACCCTGTTCTATGGCTTTCATGCCCACGGCTACCGCTTCGCGGACAAAGACCTCCCACTCCGCCATGGTCGGGCTGATATAGTCCTCGTGTATGCCCCGTTCCTCGGCGCATTTAGCCAGTTCGTAAGCGGCAGCGAGGCACATCTCATCGGTAATGGTCCTCGCCTTGACATCCAGGGTGCCGCGGAAGATAGCCGGGAAACCGGTAGAGTTGTTCACCTGATTGGGGAAGTCCGACCTCCCGGTAGCCACAATCCTGACGCCGGCTTCTTTTGCTTCCCACGGCCAGA
>DUEB01000155.1 GCA_011176655.1 Dehalococcoidia bacterium
ATGCCGGGTAGAACCGGGGACGGCGGTTCGTATCATGACCGGCGCCCCGCTACCCGAGGGGGCGGACAGCGTGGTCAGGTTTGAGGATACCGATGAGACGCTTCGCTCCGGGCCATCGGCGGAAATCGGCATTCTGAAGGAGGTTGAGCCCGGCTGGGACATTCGCCGTGCCGGGGAAGACATCGCTAGGGCGAGCCTGGTGTTGAGCCGGGGGGTAGTGATTTCCCCCTCGGAGGTCGGGGTTCTGGCATCTCTGGGGCGGCAGGCAGTGAAGGTGGTGCGCCGTCCTAGGGTGGCTATTCTGGCTACCGGGAATGAGCTGGTTGATGTCGGCCAGCCTCTGCCTGACGGTAAGATATACAACAGCAATAGTTATAGCCTGGCGGCCCTGGTCAGCTACTGCGGTGGTATCCCTGAGATACTGGGTATCGCCCGGGATAGTGAAGATTCGCTGGTGGCCCGTCTCCGTAAGGGGCTGACGGCTGATATGCTCCTGACCAGCGGCGGTGTCTCGCTCGGGGACTACGATGTCGTCAAGGATGTGCTGGCGAAACAGGGCGAGATTGGCTTCTGGACGGTGCGCATGAAGCCGGGGAAACCGCTTGCCTTTGGAATGATTAAAGGGGTTAATAAGACTGGTGTGGGGAGAGGGATACCCCACCTGGGGCTACCGGGCAACCCGGTCAGCTCCATGATTACCTTCGAGCTGTTTGCCCGCCCCGCTATCCTCAAGATGATGGGCAAGAAGAACCTCGCCAGGCCCCTTATTGAGGCGCTGATAGAGGACGAGGTGGTCAACACCGACGGGCGGCGTATCTTCGCCCGGGTGGTGGTATCAAGGCGTGGTGAGCAGTATTTTGCCAGGCTGACCGGTCCCCAGGGCTCCGGGATGCTGACCTCGATGGCTCTAGCCAACGGCCTGGCGATTATTCCCGAGGACAGTGAGGGGGTGGCGGCTGGGGATAAGGTTCGGGTGATGATGCTGGATTGGAGCGAAAAACAGGCTTACGTTTAGCGTAGACTGAGGAGGGTTCCCAGGCTTGATATTTAAGGATTCGGAGTTTGTTTTCGAGCCACCGCCGGTGGTGTCCCGGGCGCGGCGGGTTTTGATTAAGCCCTGTGCCGGCTATCCGCTGCCCTATCCGGTAACCACCAGCCGGGAGATGATATCGGTAATAATCGAGGGCATCAGGCGGGTTAGTGATGCCGATATTCTCCTGCTTGAAGGCACCGCGGACGGGCAGCCGGTCAAGCCGATATATCAGTCCCTGGGTTACGACTTTCCCCGGCTGCTGACCCTGGACGTCAAAGATTGTATCTGGGTGGAGGTAGATAATCCTCTGGCTAAACCTCTGGCGGTGCCGACCTTCTGGATACCGAACGTTATCCTGTCCAGCGACTACTTGATAACGGTATCCCCCTTGAAGCTGGTCCGAGGCAGGGGCAGCCTCAGCCTGATGAACCTGCTTACCCTGCTGCCCAGCAGCAAGTATGGTTCTGGCTGGCGGGACCTGTTCAGCCTGGGGATAGACAAGGTGATTGCCGACCTCTATTTCACCCTGCCCTTTGACATGGGCATAATTGAGGCCTCTCAGCAGTTCATGACTCAGGACGACCCGACGCGGGGTGAGGCGGTTGATTACGGTAAGGTTTTTGTCGGCGAGCCCTATGAGGTAGATTGTGAGGCCTCCGAATTGCTGGGGGTCAAGACGGAGTATGTTGACCTGATTCAGGTAGCCAAGGTATTGTTTGAGAGCTAGAAGACCTTGCTCTGGAGGGAGAAGGCCTGGTGGCTAAGGAGAGTCTGAATACGGAACCGGGTACCCCGCACTGGTTCGTTGACCTGGACTGGTATCGGCAGAACGCCCGCTCATTTACCGCCCTGGCGCAGGGCTGCCTGTGTCCTCGGTGCCGGCAGCGTCTGGAGAAGGGCAAGCTCTCCGAGGCTGAGTTGGTGGCGAACATCAGAGACTGCTGCTCTCAGCTCCCTGGTTTCATTACCGGTGAGCTTACTATTCTGGCCAGTGTCTTTCGTCTTTTCCTGGCTGGTGGCAACGAGCCCCTTGATCTGGCGGAACTGTCCCGGCGGCTCGGGGAGCGGCTTGGGGAGGAAAGCTACCGTGCCTCGGTCGAGGTTCTGTCTCGCCTGCTTGAGGATGAACGCTACTACGGGATACGGCGGGTGCCGGGCTAATACCTGATACTAAAGCCGGCGTATCTCCCGGTGTATGCCGACCATTTGGTGGTTACTTTAGTCACCTTAGCTGTAGACGGCCCCGCTCTCAGCTTAGAAGTCAGCGTCTCCAGCTTGTCTCTTTCGCCCTCAGCCCAGACCTCCACGGCTTCCTCCGAGGGTAGATTACGGACGTAGCCCGAAAGCCCCAGCATTTCTGCCTGGTGCTTGGTGAAGCCACGGAAGAAGACACCCTGGACGCGGCCGTATACCACTATCTGAACTGCGGCTAAATCGCTCATAGTGCTTCTGTTACCTCGGAGTAAGCCTCGGCAGCCGGAGGTTATCCTTGTCCAGCCGGGTGAGGCCCTGCCGGCGGGCCAGGCTAATAGCTTCGGTGAACTCGGCATTATCCAGCGGACGGGCTAGCTGGGGCAGGCTAGCGGCCTGATAGCAGGGATGGTACTGGGCCATGATGTTGAGGTAGGTATCGGTCGAAACTTCCCGGGCCAGGAAGCTTACTACTTCTTGAGTCCCAGCCAGGCCGTGAGGCAGCACCAGATGGCGTACCAGGAGACCGCGTCGGGCCAGCCCGGA
>DUEB01000156.1 GCA_011176655.1 Dehalococcoidia bacterium
CCCGAGCCAGGTCGCGGCGGGAAAGGCCCTCCTCAATGATAAAGGAGAGGCTTAGATAGAGGGGTTTAGCCCCGGTCATGGCCAGGTCATTCACCGTGCCGCAGACCGACAGCTTCCCGATATCACCACCGGGAAAGAAGAGCGGGCTGACCACGTAGCTATCGGTGGTGAAGGCAAGCTTACCTCCCAGGTCAAAGGTGGCGGCATCATCCAGCTTGGCGAGCAAGGGATTAGCCAGCGCCGTAACGAATTCTTTCGTCACCAGTTCGTGGGCCAGCCGTCCGCCGCTACCGTGGGCCAGCAGAATCCTATCCTCCAAGGCTTCCTCCGTAAAGGTAATAGGCGGCGCAGCTCCCTTCCGAGGAGACCATGCACGGCCCTACCGGGTGCTCCGGGGTGCAGGCTTTACCGAAGAGGCTGCAGTCCAGGGGCATCTTGACCCCGCGCAGGATTTCACCGCAGATACAGCCTTCGGGCTCCCTGGCCGGCTCGGGGACTATATTAAAGGCACGCTCGGCATCGAATTCCTGGTAGTCACCTCGTATCTTGAGACCGCTTTCGGCAATCTCACCCAGGCCCCGCCACCGGGCCGGGCCGGTTTCGAATACCCGCTCCATAACCCTCAGCGCCTCGGGGTTACCCTCGGGGCGGACTCCCCGGCGATAGGCAATCTCAACCCTGGCCTCCCCCCTTTCCACCTGCGCCACCAGCATGCTGACAGCCTGCAGGATATCCAGGGGCTCAAAGCCGGAGATGACCCCGGGAATATGATAGTCGTGAGCTACCGACTCCCAGGGATGGGCGCCGATAACGGTACTCACGTGGCCGGGACAGATAAGCCCGTCGAGCCTGACCTCGCCGGAGTCCAGGATAGCCCGGATGGCCGGCGGGCAGAGCTTATGCAGGGAGAGAACGTAATAGTTTTTGATGCCCCTTTCCCTGGCTCTGAGAACGGATGCCGCCACCGTCGGTGCCGTGGTCTCAAAGCCGATACCGAGGAAGACCACCGACCTATCGGGGTTATCGCTGGCTATCCTGAGAGCATCAATGGTGGAATAGACCATGCGCACATCGGCCCCCTCCGCCTTGGCTTTCTCGAGGCTGGAGCGGCTCCCCGGCACCCTGAGCATATCGCCGAAGGTGGTAATGATTACCCCCGGGACTCGGGAGAGGGCGATGGCCTTATCCAGGTCGGCACTGGCGGTGACACAGACCGGGCAGCCGGGCCCGGAGACCATCTCCAGGGTTCGGGGTAGAGCCTGGCGGATGCCATACCTGAAGATGGTGACGGTGTGACCGCCACAGAACTCCATGAAGCGGGCTTTAGTCCGGGACTGGCTCTGAATCTGGCTGAGCAGCCCCCGAGCCAGCTCCGGACGCCGAAACTCAGTGATAAACCTCAACTCTCCTCCTTGGCCGCAGCCGCTATTTCCTCAAAGAGCCTTAAGGTCTCCCTGGCCTCTTCCTGGTCCAGGATATTTATGGCATAGCCGGTGTGGACGATGGCGTAATCGCCAACCCTGGCCTCAGGCGTCAGCTCAAGGCTGATGCGGCGGGCAATACCGCCGATTTCCACCTCGGCCTCGCTATCTTCTATGGACTTAATAAGGACTGGTATGGCAAGACACACCGCTAACTCCTTTGTGCAAAATTGGCAATCACCGCCTGGCCCAGGGAGATACCACCGTCGTTACAGGGCACGAGATGGTGACTGAGCACCACTAAGCCGGCCTTCTC
>DUEB01000157.1 GCA_011176655.1 Dehalococcoidia bacterium
CGGATACCGAGGCGGCCTTCGAACTGCAGCTTATCAAGATGGAGCAGAAAATCAAGGCCGGGGCCCGCTTCTTTCAGACCCAGGCAATCTATGACGCCGCTATCTTTGCCCGCTTCATGAAGCGGGCGGCGTCTTTCGGCGTCCCCATCCTGGTGGGCATCATCCCCCTGAAGTCAGCCGGTATGGCTAAGTATATGAATAAGAACGTGGCCGGCGTCTCGGTGCCCGAGGCGCTGATTAGCCGCATGGCTGAGACTGAGGATAAGAGCCGCACCGGGATAGAGATTGCCGCCGGGCTCGTAAGAGAGCTTAAGGACATGTGTCAGGGCGTTCACTTGATGCCTATCGGCTGGGAGAAGAAGGTGCCCGCCATACTGGATGCGGCCGGGCTGTAGGGCCTAGCCAGGGCTGGTTACCGATTACCGCATGGAAAGCAAGCGTTTCAATCTACCGAGCCAGCGTAACTATGAATATGCCTATACCCAGGCTTATGAAATCGCCTGTGAAGAGCTGGCTAAGGTTCAGGATATGGCGCAGCAGTGCCGCCGGTGTGGGGCTGAGTATCGGGAGATGGGTTCCCGGAAGGTTATTATCCTTCAGTATCTGAACCGTTCTTACCAGATTACCCTGCCCCGTGTCGAGGTTACCCTGGCGGGCAGCCGTGAGGCAGCGCCGCTAAAGACCAGGGTTCTCCTGCTCCATTACCTCATCCGGGCTAAGGGCACCCCCCTTTCCGGCACCATGATTACCTTTAAGGAGCTGCCCGAAGGGGCCAGCTACTTCCCGACCTTTGCCAAGCGGACGCTATCTCCCCTCGCCGCGAACTTCGGCGAAAAACCGGAGAGGTTAGCCAGCGTCGCTGCGGTGCTTGACGGTCGTCACGCGGACTACGGCGATGTGGCGGTAACCGTAAGCGCCTTCCCCTACGTGCCGCTTGTCCTGGTTCTGTGGCGCGGCGACAGCGAGTTTGCCCCCGCCTCCAGCATCCTCTTTGATGCCACGGTTACTGGTTATCTACCCACCGAGGA
>DUEB01000158.1 GCA_011176655.1 Dehalococcoidia bacterium
AAGGGGAAATAGTCGCAGCGGAAACGCACCCCTCTCTCCTCCCCGAAGAAGCGCCGGGCAAACTCGTAGAGGGTCCCCTTGAGGTCAGCCATGGTGATACCGATATCGATAGCGATGCCATCAATCTGGTGGAACATGGGGACATGAGTAGCATCACTGGCTTCGTAGCGATAGACCTTGCCGGGCTCAACCAGCCTTATCGGGGGCTTGCGGGACTCAATCATTCTAGCCGTAAGCGAGGTGGTATGGGTACGGAGGAGCATGGGCCTTACCCCACCCTCAGCCTTTAAGTCAACCCAGGAGGTCGACATGCTGTCCCGGGCCGGGTGCTCCTCGGGGATATTGAGCGCCTCAAAATTGTAATAGTCCCACTCCACCTCCGGCCCCTCCACCACCTGAAAACCCAGGGTGGCAAATATGTCACAGACCTCGTAGACTGTCTGGATAATGGGGTGCAGGTGACCCACCGGATAAGGACGGCCGGGCAGGCTAACATCAAAGTACCCTGCCCCAGCGGAAACGGTAAGCTGCGACTCTCGAAGCACCAGTTCCTTCTGCCTGAGAGCAGCCTCCAACTCAGCTTTGAGCCGGTTAGCCCTGGCTCCGGCGGTCTTCCTCGCCTCAACCGGCAGGGCGGCCAGACCACGAAGGGCCGTGGTCAGTTGGCTCTTTTTCCCCAGATAACGAACCCGCCAGAGCTCAAGCTCCTTAACATCGCTAACGGCTTCCAGTTCCTCGAGGGCACTCTGCTCTAGCTCTCTAAGCTGCTGTAACATAGCCTTATCTTTAAACCCGAGGAGCTTTTTTAAAACCGCCCTATGTCTACCCACTGACCATCAGTCTTAAGCGAAAGCTACTTTTTCCCGCGGACTCCGCTACCTGAAAACCCGACCCTGACGGATATTTCATCCGGAAAGAGACGGCAAGCCAGAGGTTACCGGAGCAGTATCCCGATAGGACACAGCCCTGGCTTTATTTATCAGTAATTTGGTAAGGGGACGGCTTAAACACCTCAGACCTGAACCCTGTCTTTGGCGATAGAGACCAGCTCAGCGAATGACCCTGGCTCCCTGACCGCCATATCAGCCAGCATCTTGCGGTTAATGGTAACCCCAGCCTTATTCAAGCCGTCCATAAACCGGGAATAGGTAAGGCCCTGGGCTCTGCTGGCGGCGCTGACCCGCAAAATCCACAGCCGCCTCATATCACCCTTCCGCTCACGGCGATGGCTGTAGGCATAACTCAGCGACTTGAGCATGGACTCATGTGCCCGACGATAAAGCGCGTGTCTGGTGGCCCGCTGCCCCTTGGTCAGGGCGAGCACCTTTTTGTGTCGGCGATGAGAGGCCACCCCTGTCTTGACCCTTGGCAAAATACCCTCCTGTCTAGCTAAACCCCGTAGGGGAGAAGTCTCTTCACCCGGGTTCTATCCGCAGAACTTACCGGGATTGTTTCGTCATAGAGACGCTTAGTCCGTTTCGCCTTGCGGCGGCGCAAATGGCTCTTGCCCCCCTTGGTGCGCATAATTTTACCGCTGCCCGTAATATGGAAGCGGACCTTTACCCCCTTATGCGTCTTTAGTTTTGGCATCCTGGGCTCCCTTCACCTCTTCCTTGGCTTTAACCTTCTGTCCCGAGACCGGCGACAGTATCATAATCATTCTCCGGCCATCCATTGAGGGCTGCTTATCAAGCACCACCTCGTCCTTCAGCGATTCCGCCATTCTGTTGAGCAGTCTCAGCCCGAGCTCCGAGTGCACGATTTCACGCCCTCTAAAAATTACCGTCACCTTGACCTTGTCGCCTTCTTCCAGCAGCTTCCTCACCGACCTGGTCTTAGCCTCAAAATCATGGCTATCAATCCGAGGGCGCATCCGGATTTCCCGCAGCAGGGCTACCCGCTGACTCCTCCTGGCCTCACGCTCCTTCTTCGCCTGCTCATACTTATACTTCCCGTAGTCAAGAAGGCGACACACCGGAGGCGCTGCCGTAGCCGCCACCTCAACCAGGTCGAGATTCTGACGCCGGGCTACTTCCCGTGCCTCAAACAGGGGCATAACACCCAACTGCTCCCCCTTCTCCCCCACCAGACGAACCTCGCGGGCGATGATTCTTTCGTTAACACGCAGCTTCTTGATTATGTTCCTACTTTACCCCCTTTACGCCAAGCTCGCTACGGACAAGAACTATAGCACACTCACCCAAGGGTAATCAAATCAGATACCTAAATCCTTGGCTTTGCTAGCTATAGCCAGACTAAGCTTCTCCTTAAAGTTGTCCCAACTCTCAGATGACTGCTCCCCGCTACGCAGCCGCACCGAAACGGTATGCTCAGCCGCCTCTTTATCACCCACCACCAGCATGTATGGTATCTTATCCAGCTGCGCCTGTCTAATCTTGAGGTTCATTCTCTCCGAGCGGGCATCAACCCTGACCCGCACCTGCTCATCTTTGAGTTCGGTCTCCAGCCGGCGGGCATAGTCCAAGTGACGGTCAGCCACCGGTATGATTATCACCTGAAACGGTGCCAGCCACACCGGGAAGGCACCCCCGTAGTGCTCCAACAGCAAAGCCAGAAAGCGCTCCATGCTGCCCAGCACGGTGCGGTGCACCATAGCTACCAGATGCTCCTTACCGTCCTGCCCGATATAGGTAACATTGAAACGCTGGGGAAGGTTAAAATCAACCTGGATGGTGGGCCCCTGCCAACCCCGGCCCAGGGCATCCTCAACCTTAATGTCAATCTTGGGCCCGTAGAAGACACCCTCCCCGGGGTCTATGTCATAGTCAACCTCCAGCCGGGCCAGGGCCTGCCTCAGAATCCCGGTAGCCTGCTCCCAGACCTCCAGGCTGCCGGCGTACTTCTCCGGCCGGGTAGAGAGCATCACCTGGTAGCTGGTAAAACCAAAGCTATTCATCATAAACCGGGCTAAATCCAGGACACCGACCACCTCGTCCTCAAGCTGGTCAAAAGAGCAGAAGATATGAGCGTCGTCCTGAGTGAACCCCCTGACCCGGGCAAGCCCGAACATGACCCCGGAACGCTCGTAACGATAAACAGTGCCCAGCTCGGCATAGCGCAGGGGCAGCTCCTGATAACTGCGCAGCCGGCTCTTGTAAATCAGAATATGCCCCGGGCAGTTCATCGGTTTAATAATGTACTGCTGTCCCTCGACATCCACCGGGCTATACAGGTAATCACGATACAGCTCCCAGTGACCGCTGGTCTGCCACAGGTCAAGCTTGGCTAAATGCGGGGTGTAGACGATATCGTAGCCGCGCTTGATATGCTCTTCCTTCCAGAAGTCCTCAATCAGGCGACGTATCACCGCCCCCTTGGGGTGCCACAGAACCAGGCCCGGACCAGCCTCCTCACTGATACTGAACAAATCAAGCTCGCGACCCAGTTTTCTGTGGTCGCGCCGGGCGGCTTCCTCAATCTTCTGTAGATGCTCGGAGAGAGCCTCTTCTGTGTCGAAAGCAACCCCGTAGATGCGCTGCAACATGGGCTGGCGCTCGTCACCCCGCCAGTAAGCCCCGGCCACGCTGAGGAGCTTAAACGCCTTTATCTCTCCGCTAGAGCCCACATGGGGCCCGCGACACAAATCAACAAAGTCACCCTGCTGATACAGAGAGACCACTTCGTCCGGAATCTCACTAATCAGCTCTAATTTGTAAGGCTGGGAGGCGAAGATTTGCCGCGCCTCTTCCTTAGACACTTCGCGGCGGAGAAACGGCTTACCAGCCGCGATTATCTCCCTCATTTTAGCCTCGATGAGGGGCAGGTCGTCCGGGGTCAGCGAGCGGGGCAGGTCAAAGTCATAGTAGAAGCCGTCCTTAATGGCCGGGCCAATGCCGAACCTGCCGTCCGGGAAGATAGCCTGAACCGCCTCCGCCATGACGTGAGCCGCCGAGTGTCTCAAGACCTCCAGATTCTGATTACTCCCTGTCTCCGTTTGCTTTCCCTCGCTAAGAACTATCGCTGAAAACGCTACTAAACAAAAACCTCCCACCCCCCTTTGGGGAAGAGAGGTTCTGCCTCACCCTAAACTACGACCCCCACCTTAATGAAATCTATAGCTATAATAAACAACGATACTCTAGATATTTAGAAATTATCAACTTTTATTATATCAGCTAGGAGATACCAGCGCAATAACCGCCGACTACTCCGGCGAAGCCTGCTTCCCCCGTTTCAGCTCTTTACCAACGCTAAATGCCTGAGCGATAACCTCTCCGAAGGCCCGATAGTGGCCGGCCGGGGTCGTCGCGTAGAGAAAAGGCTTCATCTTGGTGACATCCGGTTTGCCATCAGTAAGGCAGCTCTCCAGGACATGGGTCTCCTCAATCCGGCCAACGACCAGCGCGTGAGTCCCCAGATTCAGGATATGCACCAAGCGGCACTCCAGATTAAGCGGGCACTGCTCGATAAGCGGAGCACTCTCCAGCTTGCCGTAGAACACCTTAAAGCGACAGACCTCTACCTTATCAACCCGGGCCCCGCTCTCAAGCCCGCAGTAGTCTGTCTCTCTCACCATATCACTGGCCGGGACGTTGACCGAAAAGGTCAGGTTCTGCCTGATACCTTTAAGAGTATGGCGGCTGTGCCTGATAGCCAGCGAAAGCATCGGGGGGTCGCCGTTGGCGATGCCACCCCAGGCAACGGCCATAAAGTTTGCCCGGCCATCTACATTAGCCCCAACCAGAAAGGTGGGCATGGGATAGAGCCAGGTCTGAGGGCCCATGAGAACCTTATCCATGATACTGCCTCCTGCAAAATATAACGACGCTAACTAGCCACGAGAAGCCATTGTGAAATACCAGCTATGCTAAGATTGTATCCCCTGTCTACTGCGAGTGGCAAGGGGGAAGGCATTTCAAGCGGCATGACGCCCGACGGAAGGGAGCTTAGCGCTAGGAGAGGCGCGCCAGGGCGCCCCTGGTCTCGTAGTCCTCGGCCTCAGCGGCGAGCCGCAGCCGAGCCAGACCATCCTCGAAATTGAACCTGCCCCCGCTCAGGAACGGCCAGCGCTTCCCGACCGCGGAGCCGGAACCATGATTCATAGCCTTGAAAACAGGAATGAGCCTGGCAATCTCGCTCTGGATGTCCGACACTTTCCTGTAATCCATGGGGTAGCCCAGAGCCGCCGACAGCGCCGAGATAACCTCCCAGTTCTCCTTACCGGCCAGAGGTGACAGGGCGCGGTGCAGGCGCTGTATGCGGCGCTCGCAGTTGGTGTAGCTCCCCTGGCTCTCCGCAAAGCTGGCGCCGGGCAGAACTACGTCGGGATAGGGCGGTTTTTCGGGAAACACGGTAGAAAGCAGCACCGAGAATATGGGGACCTCAAAGATGGCGTTACCTATCTCGCCGCTGGCCTCGCTACCCAGAACCAGGAGTCCCTGAACTCTGCCCACCTCGATATCGTGGATAATACCGACCGCATCTTTTCCCGGCTCGGCAGGTACCGGCCGAGCCCAGGCCGTTTCAAACCCCCGCCTCACTGTATCGCTGGTGACGGGCTGCTGTCCCGGCAGGTGAGCCGGGCCCACCCCCATATCGATGAGCCCCTGAGCATTACCGGCGCCGCGCAGCGCCATGATGCCGGCACCGCTCCGCCCGATATTACCGGTGACCAGTGCCAGGTCGCTCAGCAGAGTAAGCTCGGCCGGGGTGATGGTATCGGCATTTACAATGATGACCGGCCTCTGCGCCCGGACGTAGAGGTGTACGGCCTCGATAATTTTGGCCGGTTTCAACCAGAGTCTATCGGCAATCCTCTCCAGGGGATACTTCTTCATCTCACGGGCCAGACTGGCAAAGCCGGTGGTCCGGGAGCGGACAAAGTCGTCATCGACCAGACCGTAAGCGATAATGTAATTGAGCATGGCGCGCAGTATCCCCAGGCTGGTGCGGGGATTGACTTTCAGGGTGATATCAACCAGAGGGTCTATTCGGCTCGCCCGGGGGCTGAAGTTAATCAGCCGGCTCCCTTTGGCAGCTGCCTCCCTTACCTTGAGGGCGATAATGGGGTAGTCCTCGGTCAGGTCGCAGTCGAAGACAACGACAAGGTCGCTATTCACAATATCATTATAGGAGGCGGTGGAAGCGTTGCTGCCGAAGACACGACCCAGCTCTTCGCCCATAGCCGGGACACCGAGACTGCCGATATTATTGGTGCCCAGAGCCAGCCGCGCCAGCTTCTGAGCCAGATAGCTTTCTTCATTGGTGAGGCTGGGCGAGACCAATACGGCCAGTTCCTGACCACCAACCCTGTCCCTGAGCTGGCTCAAGCCCTCACCCGCCAGAGCCACCGCCTCTTCCCAGCCAGCCTCCGCCAGGTCACCGTTCCGTTTAATCAGAGGCACCTTAAGCCGCTTTAGTTTGTGGAGAGAACCCGGCTTGAAGGCACCCTTGTGGCACAGATTGCCGTTATTTACCGGGCTAGTAAGCGGCGAGGTAACCTTCACTATTTTATCCCCAACGGTGCTCAGTTCCAGGTTGCAGCCGATACCACAGTAGGGGCAGACACTGGCCACGGTCTCAAGCTGCCAGGGGCCCGGCTGGGGCAGACTAACCTTGGTCGTCAGCGCGCCCGTGGGACAGGTCGAGACGCACTGGCTGCAAGAGACGCAGTTCGTCTCACACAGCGGCATACTGAGCGCCGGCTCAATCCTGGTGCCAAAGCCACGATTGGTGAAGCCCAGAGCACCGATGCCCATCACCTCATCGCAGATTCTGACACAGCGACCGCACAGAATACACTTGTTGGGGTCGCGCAGGATATAGGGATGCTCATTCTCATGTATCACCAGGTGCCGCTTGTAACCGGCATAATGGGCATCGTCAACTTCATACTGGGTAGCCAGCTTACGCAGCTTACAGTCAAATACATCCTGACAGCCACAGGCAAGACAGCGTCCCGCCTCCTTCCTGGCCGTCTCTTCGCTAAGCCCAAGCTCAATCTCGGTAAAGCTCTGCCTGCGCTCCTCAGGCTCAAGGGCAGGCATCTTAGCCCGCGGGATACGCTCCACCGACTCATAGTCGCTAAGGTCAATCTCAGCTAGCTCACCCTTGCTACAGTTATAGAGCCTCGTCTCCGCGACAACCGGCTCGCCGTTCAGGTAGTGATTTATGGCAACTGCCGCCCTTCTCCCGGCCCCGATGGCTTCCACCGCCGTCGCCGGCCCGGAAGCACAGTCGCCACCGGCAAAGACCCCGGCCACCGAAGTCGCCATGGTCTCCTCATTGACTTTGACGTAGTTTCTCCTAGTCAGCTCTATCTGGCCATCATGGTCAAGACTGGCCTTATCCAGCGTCTGACCAATAGCCATAATGACATTGTCCACCTTGATGTTGAATTCGGAGCCGGCGATTGGCTCCGGTCTTCGCCGGCCGGAGCTATCCGGCTCTCCCAGAGCCATCTGGGTACACTCCATAGCCTCGACCCGGCCATCCCGGCCATGAATACGCACCGGTGCCGTCAGGAACTGAATACGGATGCCCTCCTCCTCCACCTGGGCTACCTCCTCATCATGCGCCGGCATCTCCTCCCTGGAGCGGCGGTAGACAATGACCACCTCCTTGCTCCCGAGGCGCAGGGCGCTCCGGGCGGCGTCCACGGCGGTATTGCCCCCGC
Source organism: Dehalococcoidia bacterium (assembly GCA_011176655.1). Taxonomy (GTDB): domain Bacteria; phylum Chloroflexota; class Dehalococcoidia; order Dehalococcoidales; family UBA5760; genus UBA5760. The sequence goes on from DUEB01000158.1 coordinate 7,637, forward strand.
CGATGACGGCTACCCTGTCCCCCAGCGCGACCTCCTTATCCTGGGCCACGTCATTGAGGAAGCCAATCCCGGAGACAACGCCCGAGAGGTCTTCCCCCTCAATCTTCATTCGCTGGTCTGCCCAGGCACCGAGGGCCAGAAAGACGGCCTCGTAGCCCGCAGCCTTCAGGCTCTCCAGGGTGAAGTCCTTACCCAGCGAGACGTTAAGGCAAACGTCGCGGCAGAGGCGGGTGATGGTGGCTATCTCCCTATCCAGAACCGCCTTGGGCAGGCGGTATTCGGGGATACCGTATCTTAACATGCCCCCCAGCTTGGGGCTGGCATCATAGATGGTCACTTCATGCCCCTCCCGGGCCAGGTAATAGGCGGCACTCAGTCCGGCAGGGCCGCCACCGACGACGGCCACCTTGTGCCCGGTAGCCTTTGGGGGCTGGGGGAGGTAAGGCTCAATACTCTCAATATCATAATCGGCGACGAAGCGCTTTAACATGTTGATGGCTATCGGCTCGTCAACCAGGTTACGGCGGCACTTGGCCTCGCAGAAACGGGGGCAGACCCGTCCACAGACCAGGGGCAGGGGGTTAGACTCCTTGATTAGCTTGAGCGCTTCCCGGTACTGACCATCGGCGATAAGAGCCAGATAGCCCTGAATATCGATACCGGCGGGACAGGCACGCGTGCAGGGAGCCAGACAGTCTCCGTAGTGGTCGGACAGGAGCAGCTCCAGGGCCATGCGGCGCAGACTGGTGATAACCTCAGTCCTGGTCCGCACCACCATGCCCTCGGTCACCGGGGTGGTGCAGGCCGGCATCGGCCCGCGAGCCCCCTCCACCTCGACGAGACACAGGCGACAGGCGGCCGTCGGCTTCAGCCGTGGGTCATGGCACAGGGTAGGGACTTCTATCCCCTGCTGTGCCGCAGCCTCCAGAATGGTAGCCCCGGCATCTATCTTAGCTTTCTTCCCGTCAAGGGTAAATGAAACCTTAGGCATTTTCCTCCTCAGCGAACCGAGACTGCATCGAGGCGGCACACGTTGCGACACAGTCCACAGCGAATACACTTCTCCTGGTCAATAACGAAGGGCTGCTTTCTCTCCCCGGTGACGGCTCCGGTAGGGCAGTACTTGGCGCACAGCCCGCAACCGGGACACTTCTCGGGGATAATCTCATAGGTAATCAGGGCCTGACACTTCTTGGCCCGACACTTCTTCTCCACGATATGTTCCTGATATTCGTCACGGAAGTACTTGATGGTGGTCAGCACCGGGTTGGGTGCCGTCTGACCCAGGCCGCACAGCGAAGCCCGCTTCACATTCTGAGCCAGCTCCTCAAGTGTGGCGATATCCTCTTCCCGACCGTTACCCTCAGTAATCCGCTTCAGGATTTCCTCCATGCGCAGGGTGCCGATACGGCAGAAGGTGCACTTGCCGCAGGACTCGTCCTGGGTGAAATTGAGGAAGAACTTGGCGATGTCAATCATGCAGCTACTCTCATCCATAACGATGAGCCCCCCCGAGCCCATGATGGCCCCGGTCTTGGTCACCGAATCATAGTCCACCGGGGTGTCGGCGAGACGGGCCGGGATAACCCCACCCGATGGGCCCCCAATCTGAATAGCCTTGAACTCAAGACCGCTCGAGGTACCGCCCCCGATATCAAAGACCACCTCCCTCAGGGTGATACCCATAGGCACCTCAATCAGACCCCCACGGGCTACCTTGCCCGCCAGGGCGAAGACCTTGGTTCCCTTACTCTTCTCCGTGCCGTAGGCACTATAGGCATCGGCACCGTGGCGGATAATCCAGGCGACATTAGCCAGCGTCTCCACGTTATTGATGGTGGTGGGCTTGCCCCATAAGCCCGACTGGGCGGGAAAGGGAGGCCTAAAGCGGGGCATCCCCCGCCGTCCCTCAATTGACATGAGAAGAGCCGTCTCCTCACCGCAGACGAAAGCACCCGCCCCCTGCCGAATCTTAATATCAAAGTCAAAATCATAGCCCCGGATACCATCCCCGATAAACCCCGCCTCCCTGGCCTCAGCCAGCGCTATCTCCAGGCGCCGGATCGCCAGGGGGTACTCCGCGCGCACGTAGATATAGCCTTCCGAGGCACCCACTGCATAGCCGGCAATCAGCATCCCCTCGATAACGCTATGAGGGTCGCTCTCCAGAACGCTTCTATCCATGAAAGCCCCGGGGTCACCCTCATCGGCATTGCACACGATGTATTTCTGCCGGCTCGGGGACTTTCGGGCGAAGCCCCATTTTATGCCGGTGGGAAAGCCGGCACCACCCCTCCCCCTCAAGCCGGCTCTGGTTATCTCATCGATTACGTCCTGGGGTGAGAGGCTGCTTATCGCCTTCTCTATCGCCTGATAGCCGTCAGCAGCCAGGTAGTCAGCGATAGCCTCCGGGTCAATCAGACCGCAGTTTCGGAGCACAATCCTCTTCTGCTTCGCCAGAAGGCCGGTTATCTCCCCATCCGGGATAGCCCACTCAGTAACGGGCTTACCTTGAGCCAGGTGCTCGCTGATAATACGCGGCACCCGGTCGGGGGTAACCTTACCGTAAAAGGTGCTTTTATTTCGGGGAGATGCCACCTCCACCAGCACCTCGTTGTAGCACATTCCGAGACACCCGGTCTGCTTCAGCTTGACATCCAGGCCGCTATCGCCAAGCTGAGCCTTAAAAGCATGGTAGACCTTCCTCCCGCCAGCGGCGATGCCGCAGGAGGCAAGCCCGACCCGTACTAGCCAGCTTCCATCTTTTTCCCGTGGCATAGATAGCTCCTCTTTATACTTCAGTAGCCGGTGGCCGCCTCAGGCGACTTAGGCGGGCGCCTCGGCCCGGCGCATCTCACTAACTACCTTACTAACCGATTCCGGAGTAAGCCGCCCGTGGGTCTCGTCATTAATCATGACACACGGCGCCAGGCTGCAACAGCCGAGGCAGGCGACCCGCTCTACGGTAAACAGACCGTCGGCGCTGGTCTCCCCCTCTCTGACACCGGTAACCTGAGACAGCGCCTCCGCCACCATCTCAGCCCCACCCAGATGACAGGCCGTGCCGTGACAGACCTTAACCAGGTTCTTACCCAGAGGCTCAAGCCTGAACTGAGCATAAAAGGTAACGATGCCATATATCTCGCTGGCCGGGATATTCAGGTGCTCGGCGACGCGCTGGATGGCTATCGGTGGAACGTGACCGTAGGTCTCTTGAATCTCCTGTAAGACCGGGATTACCGCCCCGGGCTCCACATTGTGCTTATGGACGATAGTATCAATGGATAGCTCAGGCGCCCCGGTCACCAAGGTTTCGGTAACCATAAATAACTCCCTTCCCCGATAGTGCAGTCTCTACTAGACATTGGTGGTAGCCTGGACACCGCTGCGGGCCAAAGCCTTGAGCAGCTCCTGCTTTGAAGCCCGGTGGCGCTCAAACATGCTGACGATGCGCAGTATCTCCAGCTTCTTTACCCAGTCCTTGGCCCGGATTTTACTGGCGATTGCTTCCACAGTCACCGGAGCGTCTACCATAATCACCATGTCCGCAGACCCGATAACCGGGTCAACGAAATCCACGCCCGGCATCTCCTCCATCTGTCTCAGGGTAGTGATGAAATCCTGCTGTTCCATGTCATCGGCAACTTCAACCAGTAGATAAGCTCTAACTCCCATGTCTCCCCTCCTTCACACTGTGCTTCTATCTAAGTTTAGATGTATTCGGCAGTGTCCACATCCGTGTGATAACTATTTTCTTCCTGAGGAAAACCGCAGAGAAAAATTCGGTTTCTTCAGTGATTCCCCCGAGGTTCAGGGCCTTAACTCCACACCCGCTTGAGGAAAGCAGCCAGATGGTCTAAAATCTAGGTGACAAAGGAGACGTCTATGCCAAAGATTACCATTCTCCTCGCCGAGGACCACGTGGTAGTGCGGGAAAGCATCCGCCAGCTGCTGGAGCGCGAGGCAGGCTTTGAGGTCATTGGCGAGGCGAGCGACGGAGAGGAAGCGGTAGACATGGCTCGCCGGCTGAAACCCGACGTGGTTATCATGGACATATCCATGCCCAACTTGAGCGGCATCGAAGCCACCAGGCAGATTAAAGCGCTCCACCCCCCGACGGTAATACTGATACTCACCGCCTACGACTACGAGCAGTATATCTTCCCGCTACTGGAGGCCGGTGCCGCCGGCTACCTGCTGAAGGATGTCGGCAGCCGCGAGCTTATCGAAGCCATTCAGACCGTGCACCGGGGAGAAGCCGTGCTCCACCCCGCCGTGGCCCGCAAGGTAATGGAGCGGTTAAGGCAACCCAAGACCGAGCCGACCGGGGAGCGTGCCTCGGACCTGCTCACCAAGCGGGAGACCATCATCCTCAAGATGGCGGCTAAAGGACTGAGCAATACCGAAATCGGCCAGGAACTTCACCTCAGTGTGCGCACCATCGAGAGCCACCTGGGGAGCATCTTCAATAAGCTGGGGGTGGGTTCCCGCACCGAGGCGGTAATAAAGGCGATGAAAAAGGGCTGGTTCACCCTAGAAGAACTGGGCTGACCTCCCCTTACCTATCGCCCTGGAGTGAGTTCGCTAGATGGCTCTACAGCGGGATACGGTATTAAGGACGATTCGCGATTACCGCTTCTGGCTGGTGGTGGCCCTGTTTGCCGTCGGCATAATTCTCCACTACCCACAGCACCTTGTCGGCATAGAAGCCCCGTCTTCACTCCTGGGGCTAACCCGGCACACCATAGAGCGAGTCTACCTGCTCGTTCCCATTATCTACGCCAGCTTTATCTTCGGTATTAGAGGCGGCATTACCAGCCTGGCAGTCGCCCTGGCTATTATGCTGCCCCGGGCGATTCTGATTTCCGTCAGCCCGGATGAGGCCCTGGTTGAGAGCATCGGCGTCATTGCTATCGGCGTCGTGGTGAACCTGCTTTTTCACATGCGCCGCAGGGAGCAGGAGCGCATCCGGGTAAGCGACGCCCTGCTCAAGGCCGAGGAGGAGAAATGGCGCGGCTCCTTCAACGCCCTGGAAGACGTCATGCTGATTATTGACAGAGACTACAATATCGAAAACATAAATGATAGCGGCCTGGCCCTGCTGGGTAAAAGCCGTGACGAAGTCATCGGCAAGAAATGCTACCAAATCCTGCGGGGGACGAAGTGTCCCCAGGAAGAATGTCCCTGCCGCAAGACACTGGAAACCAAGCAGGTAGGCTCCCTCGACCATTACGAAGCACGCTTTGACCGGTTTTTCTCCATAAAGAGCTCCCCGATCTTTGATGAAAACGGCGAGATAGTAAAATTTGTCGATCTAATGCGCGACATCACCGAGCTCAAGCGAGCCGAGGAAATGCTCGCCAAGATTATTGACGGTTCCTCCATCTCCATGTTTGTCATCGATAGAGCCCACAAGGTTACCCACTGGAACACGGCGCTCGAAGCCCTCACCGGCCTGAAAAGGGAAGAGATAATGGGCACCAATGAGCAGTGGCGCGCCTTCTATGCCGAGAAGAGACCGGTTCTCGCCGACCTGATAGTCGATGGCGCCTCAGCCGAGGAAATCGAGCGTTATTACCAGGGTAAGTGC
>DUEB01000159.1 GCA_011176655.1 Dehalococcoidia bacterium
ATAGCCTCGGTGCTGCGCCGGCCGCCCAGGTAGACCTCCTGTGCCTGCCACACGTTGGCGATTATGGTTTCCTCTTCACCCTCGCTGAGCTGTGCGATGTATTTTCTCTGGCTGTAGTCGAGGTGGCGGTTGGGGAAAAAATAGAGCAGGTCGCGGACGGTGCTCACCCCGAGCTTCTTAAACTTGGCGGCTAGGGTGGCGCTGATACCCTTAACCGTCGTAATCGGCAGGTCGGGAGACTGGCTGGCGGCCGCCTTTGGCCTCTTCGATTTAGGTACTATCCGGCTGGGTGGGTGGGACGAGGCGGTCTTAGCGCCTTCCCTTTTCGAGCCCGCTAGCTCGGCTAAAAAGGCGAGGACATCCCCGACCCACGCTTTACGTTGCGCTTCGGTCAGCGAGGCATAATCTGAGTTAATCAGGCGCAGCTTATGAAACCGGGCCAGTAACTGGTGACTGGTGGCCAGTGGCAGAGCCTGAGCTACCCAGTTGTGGAGGAACTTGTCCAGACCGCCGATGACTGCCGAGTTGAGATAGCCTTTTTGCTGCTCGAGCTCAAGAATCTTGCGTAGCGGTCTGGTATCTATCGCCAAAATACTACCCCCGATTTGCCTAGCGAATGCTGAAGGTAGCGTTCGACCTGGGCACAATGGCAAGGTGAGCAAAACGGCTGTTCATGGTCTAATGGGCCTGGCTTAACCATAATACTAAAGGGTCTGTGCTAAACCACGTAACCGGAACGGACTGTGCTCTAAGGGCAGACCCTCCCCGGGCTATCTTAGTTCTGGCCGGGCTGTTTCCGGCTGGCTACTCTACAGAGGCGATGTAGTTATAGTGGGGCTGCCCACCCCTGACCAGTTCAATCTGCAGGTGAGGATGCTGCTGGCGAAGGCCGGTATTAAACTGTTCTACCTCGGAGCGCTCGGTGCTGCCCTGGTAGTAGATGGTAATCACCTCGGCGGCGCTCAGGTCTACCTTGGCTAGCGTCTTACCTAAGGCATCGACAGCGCTATCGCCTACCGTCACCAGTTCCCCGTCCAGGAACCCGATGGGCTGCTTTCTCGCGATACTCAGGCTGCCCAGTCGGGAGGAGCGTGCCGCACGAGTCACGGCGATGGACTTGACTGCCGACATTGCCTTCTTTATCGCCTGGACGTTGGCTTCGAGGTCCGCCTCGCTGTTGAAGGCCAGGACGGCGGCTATCCCCTGCGGAATCGACTGCGTGGCGATTACCTTGACGGTTTTTTCGGTCAGTGAGCGGACCTTTCTCGCCGCTGGAATCACGTTTTTGTTATTGGGCAGGATGATGACCTTATCCGAAGCTACCGAGTTTACCGCCTGGAGCAGGTCTTTGGTGCTCGGGTTCATGGTGCGGCCCCCGGGGACGATAGCGGCAACCCCCAGACTGGAAAAGACATCGCTGAGGCCGTCTCCGGAGACTACGGCTACGGTAGCTATGTCAGCTAGCAGCGTTCTCTCCTTCTGCATCTCCAGGAAGTCCTGGTACTGTTCATCCATGTTCCGAATGCTGACCTGATGCAGAGTGCCCAGCGAGGTAGCTACCCGAACGATGCTACCCGGGTTTAGAGTGTGGATATGAACCTTGATAGCCGTCTTGTCTCCGACGACAATTAGCGACTCGCCCTTCTTCTTTAGCTTGGCCCTGAGCTTATCGGGGTCAAGCTCCTGCCCCTTGATGATAAACTCGGTACAGTAGCCGTAGGGCACTTCATCGGCGGCAATCACCTGTGAGGTTCTGGCGGCTAGAGGTACGTTACTGATTATTATTCCGGGCCGGGTTAGCTGTATCTCATCGGTCTCACCCTTAAGGTAGTGGAGAATGCCTTCCAGGATTGTGTAGAGACCCTGCCCCCCGGCATCCACCACTCCGGCTTCCCTTAATACGGAGAGGAGGTTAGGGGTATTAGCCACCGATTCCCTGGCGGCGTTAACGGTGGTCTCCATAATCGTTATCAGGTCGTCACAACCGATGTCCGCCTGAGCCTTAGCGGCGGCCGCCGCATCTTTGATGACGGTGAGAATCGTCCCCTCTAC
>DUEB01000016.1 GCA_011176655.1 Dehalococcoidia bacterium
CGCCCCGGTGGGGTAGCAGCCGGGGTTAGCCACCAGTTGCGCGGTCGCTACCTGGTGGTGGTAAAGCTCAGGCAGGCCGTATACCGCCTGTCCGAGCAGCTGGGGGGCGGGGTGGCTAAAGCCGTACCAGGCTGGATAGTCAGCGGCGTCCTTAAGGCGGAAATCGGCGCTGATATCCACCACCTTAACCCCTTGGCTTATGAGCGGGATGACCTCCTTGGCGCTCTCTTTGTGGGGCATTGCCGAGAAGGCCAGGTCGACCTCGCCTAAGCCGGTTTTAATAGTTAGCTTAAGGTCAGCCAGATGAGGAAAGACCTCGCCCAGGCTCTTTCCGGCACTGCTCCGCCCGGTAACCGAGGTGAGCACTACCCCCGGGTGCCGGGACAGGAGGCGGGCCAGCTCGACACCGGTATAGCCGGTGGCATTAATAATACCTATCTTGGGTTTATTCATCGGCACTTTTCTCCTTCGCAGAGGGATTCCAGGGTGGTCAGTTGCTCGGCGGTGCCCATAATTATCAGCCGGTCGCCCAGCTCGATAGATTCCTCGTCGGCGGGGTTAGTCAGCAGCTTACCGCTCTTTCTGTTTATGGCCAGGATGTTAGCCCGGCTGCGCTGGCGGATTGAGGCTGCGGTCTGCCCGATCAGCGGCGAGCTATCGGGGACGACTATGTTCTCCATCTGTAGCTCTCGACCGCGGCGGAAGCTTACCGTGTCGATAAAGTCGGCTACCGTGGGTCGAATGGCGAGCAGAGCCATGCGGCGAGCTCCGATGCTGTTCGGCGCTACGATGCGATTAGCGCCCGCCATCTTTAGCTTGGCTTCGGCTTCTCTGGCGCTGGCTCTGGCTTCGATAAGCAGGTCGGGGCGCAGCCCTCGGGCCGAGAGGACGATGTAGGTATTGTCGGCGTCGCTACCAACGGCGGCGACCAGAGCCCGGGCTCGCTCAATGCCGGCTTCGAGGAGCACCTTATCGCTGGTGGCATCGCCAAGCAGACAGAGGTAGCCCTGCTCCTCAGCCAGAGCGATGTTGTCCGGGCGGCTGTCAATAACGACGAAGGGGACACCTTCCTCGCTGAAGGTGCGGGCTATCTCCTCCCCGACCCTTCCGTAGCCGCAGAGAATAAAGTGGTCTTTTAGCTGAGCAATTTTGGCTTTCATGTGTCGCTTCCTCCTCGCGATGCCTAGTCTGCCTTCGATGACATACTCTACCAGGGCACTGAAGACAAACAGCGCCCCGCTGACGCCGCCGACAATCAGAATTATGCTGAAGATGCGCCCTGCCTCACTGAGGGGGTGAACCTCGCCGTAACCCACGGTGGAGATGGTTATCATCGTCATGTAGATAGCTTCGGTAGGTGACCACCCCTCGATGAGCATGTAGCCGATGGTACCAGCTGCAATGATGCTGGCCAGGATAATTATCCCCCGGCGTAACCTCTTCTGCGGTTCCATTTTCGCCTCTGATTAAGCCTATTGTAGCACATTTCTGCTGGCTGTGAAGGGGGTGGGGCGGCCCGGTATTGTCGTGGGGAGTAAGCATGTGCTAAGATTTCTTGGTGCTTTGTCCCTTCACTCTCTGTGAAATGCAGGCACAGCCCCGGGGTTGATGGTAGGGTAGCGGGAAGGTAGTAGTTATGAAGACAGAGACGAAAGAGGTGATTATTATACCGGAGCGGTGTAAGGAGTGCGGTTTCTGTATTGAGTTCTGCCCCAAGCACCTTATCCTGGCATCTGCTGAGATTAATAGCAAGGGATACCATCCGGTCTATATCAGTGACATCTCCCAGTGCACCAGGTGCGATATCTGCGGAATGATATGTCCTGACTTCGCCATTAGTGTCGTTAGTAAGAAGGAGCCCAGTAGGGTCTAGGGGGGGCTTTTTGCCTGAGCGAGAATATCTGGCTGGAGAGTTTTTTCTGAGCGGGGACGATGCCTGCGCTGAGGGGGCGATAAGCGCTGGTTGCCGCTTTTTTGCCGGCTATCCCATCACCCCGGCTACCGAGATTGCGGAGCGGATGTCGGAGCGACTCCCTGAGGTCGGTGGTAACTACATCCAGATGGAGGACGAACTGGGGTCAATGGCGGCGGTGCTCGGGGCTTCGTGGGCTGGCACCAAGGCGATGACGGCTACCTCCGGACCCGGCTTCAGCCTGATGATGGAAAACATCGGTCTGGGCATTATGACCGAGACCCCCTGCGTGGTGGTGAACATCCAGCGGGGGGGCCCGTCGACGGGACTGCCCACGCTGACCGGCCAGGGGGATATGATGCAGGCGCGCTGGGGTAGTCACGGGCCGTATAGTATCATTGCCCTGTCGCCCAGCTCTCCCCAGGAGCTATATGACCTGACGATAAGGGCCTTTAATCTCTCCGAAAAATACCGCCTGCCGGTCCTGGTTATGTCCGAGGCGGCTACCGGCCACATGTATGAGAAGGTAGTCATCCCTCCCTCTGGTGAGATAGAGCTTTTGGCCCGGCGTAAGCCCACCGTGCCGCCGGAGGCATACCTGCCCTTTGCGCCTGATACTGACTTGGTGCCGCCGATGGCTAATGCCGGCGAGGGCTACCGGCTGCATGTTACCGGACTCACCCACGATGAGCGGGGTTATCCCGCGATGACCGTTGAGGCGCAGGACAGGCTGGTGAGACGGCTGGTAGACAAGATTGAGCGGAATAAAGCCGATATCATTGCGCTTGAAGAGGACGGCACCGGAGATGCCGAGGTGGTTATTTGCAGCTACGGAGTTTCAGCCCGGGTCTCCCAGATTGCTGTGGAGCGGGCCCGGGGGGAGGGTATCAGGGTCGGCCTGCTGAGGCTGATTACCGTCTGGCCCTTTCCCGATGACAGGGTCAGGGAGCTTGCCCGGCAGGTTAAGGCGTTTGTCGTGCCCGAGATTAACTACGGACAGATTGCTCTGGAGGTGGAGCGGTGCGCCTGCGGCCTGGCGAAGGTGGTTCTGGTGCCTCATATGGGGGGGCGGGTGCATGCCCCGGAGCTAATATTGGAGGCAGTAAGGCAGGCGGCGAGATAGAGATAGAGGAAAGTCCTGAAGTGGGTGGTAGCTAATAGGTGGGCGAAGTCAGCTTAAAAAAGCGGGGTAGCTATTAGGTGAGCGAAGGCAACTTGAAAAAGCATCCCCTGGATGATTACCTGAGGGTGGCGCGCATGCCGCACATCTGGTGTCCCGGCTGCGGCCTGGGGCTGGTGGTTAACTGCTTTCTGAGGGGGCTGCTCCGGTCGCAGCTTAATCTGGATAAGGTGGTCATCGTCTCGGGGATAGGCTGTACCGGGAGAGCGGCTGGTTATATCAATCTGGACTCGTTCCACACCACTCACGGCCGGGCGGTTCCCTTTGCCACCGGCCTTAAGGTTGCCAATCCCGAGCTGGAGGTAGTGGTCATAAGTGGTGATGGCGACCTGGTGGCCATCGGGGGGAACCATCTGATTCATGCCGCCCGCCGCAACACCGACCTCACGGTGCTGTGCGTCAATAATTTCGTCTACGGGATGACCGGCGGGCAGATGGGGCCGACGACACCCCTGACGGCGCGGACGACCACCTCACGGGGAGGCAGTGTTGATAGGCCGTTCAATATCCCGCATCTGGCAGCCGCCAGTGGCGCCGCCTACGTCGCCCGCTGGACAACAGCCCATGTTCGGCGGCTGGAGAAGGCGGTTACCGAGGCCCTCCTCAAGAAGGGGTTCAGCCTGGTGGAGATAGTAAGCCCCTGCCCTACCTATTACGGTCGGATGAATAAGCAGGTAACCGGGCTGGACCAGATGAAGTACTTCCGTGATAACAGCGTTATTAAATCCGGTATCGACCCCAAAGGGGTGGGCATTGAGGTTAACGGCCCGATAGTGGTGGGAAAATTTATCGACCGAGGTTAGCATTATGGCCCAGCGAGAGGAGCTGAGACTGTGCGGTTACGGAGGGCAGGGTATCATCCTGGCGGGCTATATCGTGGGCCAGGCGGTTTCTGTCTTTGAGCACAGGCAGGCAGCGTTTACTCGAGACTATGGCCCCGAGGCGCGTGGCGGTGCCTGTCGGGCTGATGTGGTTATCTCTGATGGGCCGGTGGGCTATCCCTACATCTCGGCGCCTTCGGTCCTGGTGGCCATGTCACAGCAGGCCTACGACCGATATCACGCTCAGAACCGGGACCAGGCTCTGGTAATTATTGATGAGGACCTGGTTAAGCCACAACCGGACAGCCGGCGGCTTCTGAGTATTCCCGCCCGGCGCATGGCTGAGGGGCTGGGTAGGGTGGCGGTGGCAAACGTGGTCATGCTGGGCTTTCTTACTGCGCTCACCAGTCTGGCGAGTGCGGAGTCAATGAAGAAGTCGCTCCTGGCGGCGGTGCCCAAGGGGACTGAAGAGCTGAATCTGAAGGCGTTTGAAAAGGGCTATGCTTATGGTCTGGAGAAACTGGGTGCTGCCGGGGTGGGGAAAGAGTAGCCCGAGCCTAGCCGCCTTTCCGTGATTCTGGATATAACCCCGGTCGGTTCAAAAGCTATTATTGAGGAGCCTTTTCTAGTTTCAAGCTGAGGATATGACGATGGCTATCGAGCAACCGGATATGACTCTCAAGGCGATAGGTTTCGTCAAAAATCAGGTAGCGCAGCCAGTCCAGGGAGGCTGGGAGGAGGTTATCTCTGAAATTGTGATTGACCGCCGCCTGACCGATGCCCTGGATGGCCTGGAAGAGTTCTCCCATATCGTGGTGCTCTTCTGGATGCATAAGACGTCCGGGGAGCCGACCTTGAAGGTCCACCCCAGGGGCAAAATTGAGTTTCCCCTGGTGGGGCTTTTTGCCACCCGCTCGCCGCGGAGGCCGAACCCCGTGGGAGAAACCACCGTCAGGCTGCTTGAGCGACGGGGCAATATCCTGAAGGTCAGGGGGCTTGATGCCATTAACGGCACCCCGGTGATTGATATTAAACCGTATATCCCCAGGCGCCATTCGGTGGCTGGAGCCAGGGTGCCGCCCTGGGTAACCAAATCCGGCGGGATAAGCCAGCGGCTGGAGGATATCTACCGTCGGCTGATGGACGGTTACGGGCCGCAGCACTGGTGGCCGGCTGAGAGCCCCTTTGAGGTGATGGTTGGTGCCGTCCTTACCCAGTCGGCGGCCTGGAGCAACGTGGAGAAGGCGATAGCCGGTCTCAAGGGAGCCGGGGCACTGTCGCCTGAGGCTCTGCGCCGGCTGCCCCTCGCCGAACTGGCTCGCCTTATCCGCCCCTGCGGTTACTATAATGCCAAGGCGGTAAAGCTCAAGTCCCTGGCCCGGTGGCTGGGAGAGTTCTGTGGTGACGACCTTAATCGGCTCTCTGCTCACGATACCGATACCCTGCGCCGTGAGCTTCTTTCTATTCACGGCGTTGGTGAGGAGACGGCCGACTCGATACTGCTTTATGCCGTCGGGAAGCCGGTTTTCGTTATCGATGCCTATACCCGTCGTATCATAAGCCGGCTCGGTCTGGCGCCGCAGGACACGAGCTATGCCGCCTGTCAGGCACTTTTCAGGGATAATCTGCCCGTAGACAGCGGGCTGTTTAACGAATACCACGCCCTGCTCGTCTCTCTGGCCAAGGATGTCTGCCGCCCCCGACCCCTGTGCCCAAAGTGCTGCCTGGCTGACAAGTGTCCCTCCCGTATTGTTAAGTAGCTTCGCCGGGGCGAAAGTCCCGGCTGGCTCCCCGTGTCAATTGCCTATCCCCCTTTGCTTGGCCGGCTTGGCGGTAGTATACTTTGATTACTAGGGAGGTTCATATGGAGGTGGCGCGGTTAGCCGACGGGCTGGTTTTGTGGATAAGGGAGCAGGTAGCCTCGGCCGGGGGTAAGGGGGTAGTTTTGGGCATGAGCGGCGGGCTCGATTCCTCGGTGGCGGCGGCATTATGTCGCCAGGCTTTCCCCGAGCACTGTTTGGGGGTGCTTATGCCGTGCTACAGTAGTCCCGAGGATGGTGAGCACGCGCGGCTGGTGGCCGATAGGTTTTCCATCCCCACCAGGACGGTGGTGCTGGATAGCGTTCTTGATGCCCTGCTTGGAGTATTGTCCCCGGAAGGGGAGGCGGCTTGCAGCCCGCACGTTAAGGCTAACCTCAAGGTCAGGTTAAGGATGCTCACCCTCTATTACTTTGCCAATCAGCTTGGCTATATGGTGGTCGGCTCCAGTAACCGGAGTGAGCTGGCTACCGGCTACTTCACCAAGTACGGGGACGGTGGGGTGGATATGCTACCCCTGGGCAGGCTGGTCAAGGGGCAGGTTAGGGAGATGGCTCGGTTCTTAAGCATCCCGCCGCCGATTATTGATAAGCCGCCCTCGGCGGGTCTGTGGCCGGGGCAGACCGATGAGGCGGAACTGGGCTTTAGCTATGAGGAGCTTGACCGCTATCTGGTTACGGGTCAGGCTTCAGGCGATTTGAAAAAGAGGCTTGGAGCCAGGGTGGAGGCGAGTGCCCATAAGCGCCTGCCACCTCCGGTGCCGGATATCTAGCAAAGGGGGATTCAGGGAGTGGCTGTAAGCAAGGTTAAGATTGTCACCGATAGCACGGCTTGTCTCTCCGCCGAGGAGATCAGTAAGTATGACGTCCACGTGGTGCCGCTCAAGGTCATCTTCGGGACGGAAATCTACACTGAGGGGGTGGATATTACCAGTGAGGATTTCTACCGTCGGCTGGCTACCAGGGACCCGATGCCGACTACCTCGCAGCCGGCGGTCAGCGATTTCACCCGGGTGTATGGGGAGCTTGCGGAGAAGGGTCACCCGATTCTCTCCGTTCATATCTCCAGCAAGCTGAGCGGGACGGTTAACTCGGCGGTGGCGGCCCGGCAGGAGCTGCCCCGGGCTCAGATTGAGATTATAGACTGCCTCTCCGTGGCGCTGAGGATGTTGATTGTCCCGGCGGTTCAGGCTGCGGCAAGAGGACTGAGCCTGCCTCAGCTCAAGGTATCTATTGGGAGGCTGAATAGCTGCTTGAGTACCGTGGGCATGCTTAACACCCTGGAATACCTGTGGCGGGGGGGGCGTATTGGCGGGGCCAAGGCCTTGCTGGGCACCCTGCTCAGGATTAAGCCTCTCCTGGACTTCAGGAATGGAGAGGTTAAGGTCCTGGGCAGGCTGAGGACCAGCACTCAGGCGATGGAGTCTATTCTGGAGATTATGAAAAGCCGCATAAAACCCGGGATGCCCGTTCACGTCGGGGTGGCGCAGACCAACGCTTCTGAGTCGGCTCTGGCGCTGAGCGAGAGGGTCAAAGCCACCTTCAACTGTGCTGAGATAGACCTTGTTGAACTCGGCCCGGTACTGGGGACTCACCTGGGCCCCGGGTTCTTTGGCACCGCCTTCTATAGCGACGAAGAATGGCGGCCCGACCGGTGCTGAGTTGGAGATGGGGCTGGACTCTGCCGGAAGCGTCTTGTCTTGATACGGAGGGTATGTTATCATTGAGCTGAGGCGAAGATGACCACAGAGAAGGAGAAGGCGCTGGAGCTGGCTATCAGCCAGATCGAGAAGCGGTATGGTAAGGGGTCAGTGATGAAGCTGGGGGGCGTAACGGCACCGCCGGTTGAAGCGATTCCCACCGGCTCACTGGCACTGGACCTTGCCTTGGGTGTGGGGGGCATCCCCAGGGGACGCATCACCGAGATATTCGGGCCTGAGGCGTCGGGGAAGACTACCCTAGCGCAGCATGTCATTGCTGAAGCACAGAAGGTGGGGGGTGTGGCGGCTTATATTGATGTCGAGCATGCCCTGGACCCCCCCTATGCCGCCAAATGCGGTATCAACATTGATGACCTCTTGATCTCTCAGCCTGATACTGGGGAAGAGGCTCTTGAGATTACTGAGGCGCTGGTCAGGAGCGGGGCGGTTGAAGTGATTGTGGTTGACAGTGTGGCTGCCCTGGTGCCCCGGGCTGAACTCGAGGGCGAGATGGGAGACACCCACGTTGGGTTGCAGGCGCGCCTGATGTCGCAGGCGCTGAGGAAGCTGGCCGGGGCCATCGGTAAGTCAAAAACGGCGGTGCTCTTCATTAACCAGCTGAGGGAAAAGGTTGGTATCGTCTTTGGCAATCCAGAGGTAACGCCGGGCGGCAGAGCCTTGAAGTTCTACAGCTCAGTCAGAATCGATCTAAGGCGTGCTGAAACCATCAAGGAGGGGACTGAGGCGGTAGGCAGCCGTGTTAAGGCTAAGGTAGTCAAGAACAAGGTAGCTCCCCCGTTTCGAAGTGCCGAGTTTGATATCATGTTTGGCCACGGCATAAGCCGGGAAGGAAATCTGATTGACCTCGGTGTTGAGTTGGGACTGGTCAAGAAGGCAGGCGCCTTTTTCTCCTATGGTGATATTCGTCTGGGGCAAGGCAGGGA
>DUEB01000160.1 GCA_011176655.1 Dehalococcoidia bacterium
ACCCCGGGCCCCATCCCCTTAACATTACCGGAGAAGGCATCCGACAGTAAGTCCTGCCCGGCACCATAAAGCTTCAGCGATTTAGCCACCTCGGTCCCGGCCAGGAAGGTATCCCAGGCCAGCTTATGAATTCTTTCATTCTCCTCACCATGCTGGTGGGTCATGATAAGCTGGAGGTCATCGCCACACTTGGTAACGTGATAGTCAATCAGCAGCCCCTCTTTCTTGGCCTTGGCCATTAGCTCGTTAGCCTTAGCCAGGATATCAGGATGCGATTCGGAATGCCCCACATAGCCACCGATGTCAGCCTTGATGACGCTCAATGTAATCTTCATTGTTTACCTCTTTCGCCAGTAGCCGGCTAATATTCTATTCCCCGCCGCGACCCTATCCCCCTGTCATAAGGATGCTTTATCTTGAGGCACTCAGTGACCAGGTCAGCCACCCTTACCAGTTCCGGGTGAGCCTTGCGGCCGGTAAGAATAAGCTCTACCCCGGGCGGTTTGTCTCTAATCAGTGCCATCACTTCATCCAGCGGTATCAGCCCGAAAGCCACCGCCACATTAATCTCATCCAGGACGGCTACGTCGTAGTTATCACTGAATATCGCCTCACGGGCCGCCGCTAAGGCCTGCCGCGCCTGCTCTCTATCCTGCGGCCTGACATTAGCCGGGTCAACAAAGTCCAGGCTGCCAAAGCTAGCCAGGTCAACATCGGGCAACTGAGCCAAGATACGGCGCTCCCCATAGGGATAATCACCCTTCATGAAGAAGACGACGTACACTCTTAGCCCCTGGCCCAGGGCCCGCATGACCGCCCCCAGCGCTGCGGTCGTCTTCCCCTTACCGTCACCGGTAAAGACCTGCACCAAGCCCTGAGAGAGCTCTAGCGAACCACGTTCTGACTGCGCTTGTGCCAACGAAAGCCTCTAACAGCAGCCGGGAGTGGACAAGCCAAACACTCGGCAATAGACAGTCTAACAACCCAGGCTAACCATGTCAAGCAGAGATTAAGGGAGGTATTGTTGACCTAAAGGTAATAATGATATGATAATGAGCAACGGAGCCATGAAATCTAACCGCTAGCAGGGGGTGAAACCATAGACGTAATTCCAGCCCTGGACATCAGGAAAGGCAGGTGCGTCCGCCTCTACCAGGGTGACTATGAGAAGGAAACGGTATTCTCTGGTGACCCGGCGGAGATAGCACTGGAGTGGCAAGCCCTGGGGGCGCCCAGGGTACATGTTGTTGACCTTGACGGCGCCGCCACCGGCGAACTCCATAACATCGACATCATCACCGAGATAGCCAGCGCGCTACTGATTCCCACCCAGGCCGGGGGCGGCATCCGCGACCTGGCGACAATAGAAGAGCTGCTGAAAGCGGGCATAGACCGCGTTATCCTGGGCACCGCCGCCGTAGAAGACCCCACGCTGGTCAAGGAGGCATGCCGCAACTTCAGCGAGTCCATAATCGTGGGCATCGATACCTGGGAAGGACGGGTCGCCATCCACGGCTGGCAACAGCGCACCGAGCTGAAAGCCATAGAGTTTGCCGAATCAATGGTCGAGCTCGGGGTAAAGCGTTTTATCTACACCGATATCAGCCGCGATGGCACCCTCACCGAGCCCAACCTCACCGCCATCGCCGAGCTGGTCAACAACACCAGAGTGCCCATCCTGGCCGCCGGCGGTATTTCGTCCCTGACCCACCTGGGGCTTCTGGAGCGGCTCGG
>DUEB01000161.1 GCA_011176655.1 Dehalococcoidia bacterium
GGATGGCTAAGGGTAACGGAAGCAGGAAAGAACTAATAGACAAACTCAGGATATCAGAGGGTCGGTGGGGTCTCTAGGGAAGTTTTGACATAATGGAGAATTTGTGAAAGATTATTTCTGCTGATGGGAAAGAGCATCATTTTCATGGGCACGCCTGAGTTTGCCGTGCCAGTTCTAAGCCACCTGGTCCGGAGTTCCTATCATGTCGCCGCGGTATACACCCGGCCGGACAAGGGGGCCGGGCGCGGGCGGCAGCTTGGCTCATCTCCGGTGAAGAAGCTGGCGTTGCAGCAGGGCATACCCATTATCCAGCCGAGAACCCTCAAGTCGGCAGAAGTAGTGAAGGAGCTGGCCAGTCTCGGGCCTGACCTGGTTGCGGTGGCGGCGTTCGGGTACATTCTGCCTGGAGAGCTACTGTCCGTGCCCAAGTCCGGCTGTCTCAACGTGCACCCCTCGCTATTGCCCAGACATCGAGGGGCATCCCCGATAGCCGACACCATACTCTCGGGCGATGCGGTGACCGGGGTGAGCATCATTCTGATGGATGAGGGCATGGATAGCGGACCGATTCTGGCGCGGCGGAAGGTGGATATCTCTCCCGAAGACACCACAGGTTCGCTGACAGGCAGGCTCGGTGTCGAGGGAGCCGAGCTTCTGCTGGAGGTCCTGCCCAAATGGTTTGCGGGGGCGCTGGAACCTCGGGCTCAGGACGAAGGCGAGGCTACCTATAGCAGGCTGGTAACAACTGAGGATGGCGAGCTGGAGTGGCAGCTTGCGGCAGTTGAGCTGTGGCGGCGGGTACGGGCGTTCAATCCGTGGCCGAGCTGCTACACCTGGTGGAAGGGCCGGCGACTCAAGATCCACGGTGCCACCGCCCTTGGTGAGAAGGCGAGAGGTCAGGTGGGGAGGGTGGTGGCTTTGCCAGAGCCGGCGCCGGTGAGGGTTGGGGTAGTTGCCGGGCAGGGCATTCTGGGACTCTGCCGGGTTCAACTGGAGGGGAAGCGCGAGATATCGATCGACGAGTTCGTGCGAGGGCAGAGGGATTTTGTCGGCTCTGTTCTGGGTTGACTGACGGGCCATAGACGTTGCCCCAGCCA
>DUEB01000162.1 GCA_011176655.1 Dehalococcoidia bacterium
GAGGCGCCGCGCCTCGGCCCGGATGCAGCGGAGCCGCTGGCTAGCGGCATGGTTTTTACTGTCGAGCCGGGCATCTATCTCGACGGCTGGGGGGGAGTCAGAATCGAGGACACCGTAGTCTTAGAAGATGGTAAAATAAGGGTGATATCAAGGTCTAGGAAGGCAGGAAAATAGGGTGATAAACGCCGGTGAACTAAGGAAGGGGATTACTATCGAGCTGGATGGCAAGCTATATCAGGTTATTGACTACCAGCACATCAAGATGAAGCGCACGGCTCTGGCGCGTGTTAAGCTCCGCGACATCATGGACGGCCACACCATTGAGCAGACCTTTCAGAACACGGAGAAATTTGTTCGCGCCCGGCTCGACTACCGCAACATGCGGTACCTCTATAATGACGGCGGTTTATACTACTTTATGGACGAGGAGAACTTCGAGCAGACTTCTTTAGATGAGAGCCAGCTGGGTGATGCCATTAACTACCTGAAGGAAGACATGTCCCTCCAGATAGCAAGCTATAAGGATAAGCTGGTCGGCGTGGAGCTCCCCATCACCGTCGAGCTTAAGGTGACTGAGACCGGCCCCAGCTTCAAGGGGGATACCGCGAGTGCGGGCACCAAACCGGCCACGCTGGAAACCGGCGTTACCATTCAGGTGCCCATGTTTATCAACGAAGGAGATACCATCAAGGTTGACACCCGGAGCGGTAGCTACCTTGAGAGGGCTGGCTGAAAGATAACATAACCCCTACCCGGAAACCCCCACCCCAAAGGTCGGCCTGGTGAAGGAATCCAAGCCCCCGCTTAAGCAGCATTTGATAAACCATACCTGCCAAGGGTATAATCTGGCCGGGGAATGAAAGCGAGTTAAACCAAATTGCTGAAAGCCGACCTTCACGTCCACACCGAGTATTCGATAGACTGTAACACGCCTCTCACGGAAATCATCGCCCGATGCCAGGAGAGGGATATAAACTGCCTTGCCATCTCCGACCACGGCACCATTGAGGGGGCGCTCAAGATGCAGAAGATAGCCCCCTTCCCGGTAATTATTGCTGAGGAAATACTGACCCCCCGGGGTGAGATTATGGGCGTGTTTCTCAAGGAGGGTATCCCCAGCGGTCTATCTGTTAGCGAGACGATATCCCGCATCCGGGCTCAAAACGCCCTGGTATTAATCCCGCACCCCTTCGATATGTTCCGGCCCTCGGCTCTGGATAACGAAGCGCTGGAGGAGCTGCGGGTACAGGGGCAGATAGACGCCATAGAAGTCTTTAACTCAAGAACCCCCCTCTATCGGTCTTCAACCAAAGCCAAAGCCTTCGCCCGGAAGCACGGCATCCCGGGCAGCGCCGGTAGCGATGCCCATACCCCCTATGAGATAGGTAACGCCTATGTGGAGATGCCCGAATTCAGCGGTCGGGATGACTTCCTGGAGGCTTTAGCCCAGGGCAAAATCTTCGGCTACCGCACGAATCCCTTAACCCACATTAACAGTATCTGGGCGAGACTGAAAAGCAGCCTAAGATAGAAGGTGCGCCTTGTATCGACTGGGTTGGTTCTCTACGGGTAGAGATAAAGCAGCCAGAGACCTCCTTAAGGCGGTAAAGAATGGCATCGAGCTGGGCGAGGTCGAGGCTGAGATAGCCTTCGTTTTCAGCAGCCGTGAACCCGGTGAGTCGGCGGCCAGCGACCTGTTCCTGGAGCTGGTCAGGGGTTATGGGATTCCGCTTATCTGCTTTTCCTACCACAGGTTTAAGGCTGAGAAAGGC
>DUEB01000163.1 GCA_011176655.1 Dehalococcoidia bacterium
GCTTGTATCTCAATATCCCGAAATAAAGGAGGCTTTATTGACTTTAACGGAGAAGATACTGGTAGCTCACACCGAGAAGGGGACAGTAAGCCCGGGTGAGTTCATCAATATCCGGGTTGACCTGGTTCTGGCTAATGATATTACCGCCCCCATTGCCATTCGGGAGTTTCAGAAGATAGGCTTGGAGCGGGTTTTTGACCCCAAGAAGATAGTCATGGTGCCCGACCACTTCACCCCCAGTAAGGACATCGCCTCTGCCGAGCAGGTAAAGCTGATGCGTGACTTTGCCCGTGAGCAGGGGATAACCTATTTTGAGGTTGGTCGGGTGGGCATTGAGCACGTGCTCTTACCGGAGCAGGGCCTGGTTTTGCCGGGGGACGTCGTTATCGGGGCTGATTCGCATACCTGTACCTACGGGGCTCTGGGCGCCTTCGCCACCGGCATGGGCTCAACCGATATCGCCGCCGCTATGGCTACCGGGGATATCTGGATGAAGGTGCCGCCGACTATTAAGCTGGTATATTA
The DNA here is from genome assembly GCA_011176655.1 of Dehalococcoidia bacterium. Classification (GTDB taxonomy): domain Bacteria; phylum Chloroflexota; class Dehalococcoidia; order Dehalococcoidales; family UBA5760; genus UBA5760. The sequence goes on from DUEB01000163.1 coordinate 526, forward strand.
CGGTAGTCTGGGGGAGTGGGTGATGGGTAAGGACCTGATTCTGCATACCATCGGCGACATCGGCGTTGACGGCGCTCTGTATTCCGCAATGGAGTTTAGCGGTGAGGCCATAGACTCGTTGTCGATAGACGGGCGGTTTACCATGGCTAATATGGCTGTCGAGGCCGGAGCCAAAGCCGGTATCTTCAGGGTGGATAACAGGACTCAACTTTACATAAAGCCACGAGCCAAGCGCCCTTACCGGGTCTATGAGCCGGATAACGAGGCTGGTTACGCCCGGGTTATTGAATATGACGTTGCCACTATTGAGCCTCAGGTGGCGCTGCCCCACTCACCGGCTAACGCTAAACCGGTGAGCCAGGTAGGGGATATCGGGATTGACCAGGTGGTGATTGGCAGTTGCACTAACGGGCGCGTCGAGGACTTACAGGTAGCTGCCCAGCTGTTAAAGGGGAGGAAGGTTCACGCCCGGGTGCGCTGTATCATTATTCCCGGCTCGCAGGAGGTATATCTTGATGCCCTGACGCGGGGTCTGATTGAGGTATTTGTCAAGGCAGGAGCGGCGGTGAGTACTCCTACCTGTGGGCCCTGCCTCGGCGGGCATATGGGGGTGCTGGCGGCTGGCGAGCGCTGCGTCTCCACCACCAACCGCAATTTTGTGGGTAGAATGGGTCACCCTGAGTCGGAGGTCTATCTGGCGAGCCCGGCGGTGGCGGCGGCCAGTGCCATTTTAGGTAAGATTGCCCACCCGGAGGAGGTCCTGGGGTAGGGGGCCTGAGTGTGATGTCTAAGGTAGGCAGTTCCTAAGATGAAGATGGCTAGGATTGAAAAACGGTTTGTGAACCGGCCCCAGCATGCCGAGCGAATTATCAGCCGTGCCGAGAAGCTGTTACATTTTGCGGATATCAGGGAAGGGCAGAGGTTTTTGGAGGTGGGCTGTGGCAATGGAGCAGTTTCCAGGTATGTCGCTAAAAAATATCCCCTGGACGTTACCGGAGTTGATGTAGACCCGGACCAGATTCGGCTGGCGCAGGCGAGCCTTGATGACGATGACAATGTAGGCACTCATTTTCTGACCGTTGATGCCACACGTTTACCCTTTCGGGATAGGGATTTCAATATTGTATTATCGTTTGGAGTCATGCATCATATAGCCAACTGGCTGGATGCCTTTGAAGAGATAAGAAGGGTCTTAAAACACGGGGGTTATTTTATATACTACGACCTCATCTTCACGGGACTGGCAGCTAAATTCGGCAGGTCATTTAGACATAGTTACGGCATAACAACGATGCAAGACCTAAACTCGTTTGTTAAGGAGAACAATTTAGTGACCCTTTTTACTTCAATCAAGAAGTCACC
>DUEB01000164.1 GCA_011176655.1 Dehalococcoidia bacterium
AATCCTGCCCAGCGAGGAATCGCGGGGGGTGCGGGTGACCGTGGCCCGGGGCAGCATGGCGTATTCGGCGGTGACCCAGCCGCTGCCGCCGCCCTTGAGAAAGGCCGGTACCCTTTCGTCAACGCTTACCGAACACAGCACCTGGGTCTTACCCAGCTCTATCAGCGCCGAGCCTTCGGCAAAGCTCTGGTAGCCTGGGGTTATTCTTACCGGCCTGAGTTCATCATAGGCTCGCCCGTCGGCTCTCTTCATATAAATCTTCCCTTCTAGATGACGGCTTGTGCCCAAGTATAACACCGATAAGCGGCATCCGCAATCGGGTGACTTTCTCTACTGTGGTCAAGCGAAGTGCCACCGAAAACCTCACCTTCTTACCGCAGCTATATTTTAACAGCGCCTTTATCAAGCAGGATTTCCATTGTCCACCGCGCTGCATCACCCACGACATCCATACATTTATCTGGGTCGGAATGAGCCCCCGCTGCATCAAATTTAGCCGCATCATCCGGGTCTGTAATCCAGTAGACACGCCCGAAGAGCCTCTGCTGTATGCCGGCACAAGACATGGCTCCATACTTCTTCACAAACCGGTCATATAACAACTTGGCTATTTCCGCCGCAGCAAACATTTTATCCTTATTGACCCCTTCTTTATACGACATGTCCTCCAGCGGGCGGCCAAAGTAATAATCGAGCACCATAGTCCCGCCTATCAGTGCCCCACATGTCCCCATTATCTGGATAGCCTGACCGCCGCATGAAGAAGTGGCAACCCTGACTACTACATCCTCAAAACCAAGCAGCTCCTGGAGAGTAGCCACTGTACATTGAGAGCAACTGCCAGAATGTAGGTCGAAATTATAACCCAGCTCATATGCCTTATCCAGTAGCTCCTGGCGAGACATACCCCGATACTTATCTCGTAGTGTCGCGTTAATCACTTATAGACTCCCTCCTTGTCAATTCACTGATTCTAAACTTGCCTCTGTGAGGCATCCCTCTTTCCGTCCCTTTCACTTCAGGCCTAAAAGGTATTCTTTCAGCCACGCCAGGGCGGCCTGAGCGGCAGCCAGCTTATTTTGCTCCCGGTTTCCCGAAAAGACGTGTTTCCGGCTTTCGGTGCCGGACTCACTGGACAGACCGAGGTAGAATAAGCCCACCGGTTTTTCCGGGGTATCCCCGCCGGGGCCGGCGATACCGGTATCGGCGAGGCATATATCCACCTTCAGGGCCTTCCGGCCGCCCCGGGCCATCTCCTGAGCCACCTCTTGGCTGACGGCACCGTATTTCTGGATGGTAGCCTCACTGACCCCGACTAACTTGACCTTAGTCTCGTTACTGTAGGCGGTGATTGACCCCTTATAGTAGTCTGAACTAGCGGGGATATTGGTTATCAGGTGAGAGATAAGCCCGCCGCTAGCCGATTCCACGGCTCCGAGGCTCAGCCCTTTGCGGCGGAGCAGATTACCTATCTCTGGCTCCGGCTTACTCATAGCATCTCCTCCCTCAGACAGCCGTCTGTCTGGCGACCCAGGGATAAAAGGTATGGACTATTAGCCAGTTTCGTGTTATTATCCATCTAGCCCCATTATATATGAACTAGCAGGGTAAAATGAAGCCGTAAAGTGCGTCCCTGATTGCTTCAGGCGTTAACTAAGAAGGGAGGGCGTTATCGATGAGCACAGGAGGCTTGATTTTTGGTATCCTTGGCGGCATATGTGCCGTGCTGGGTGGTCTCACCGCCGGTGGGGTGATTCCGATACTGGCCGGGGAGCTTACCTGGATGTTCTGGCTTGTTCTGGCAGGGGTCTTACTCCTGGTTGCAGTCGTATTTAACACCGGGGGTAAGGGCGAGTATTAGTAATTCAAGGCGCACATTTTATACGTTTTGGGAAGTGAAGCTAGGATTGCACTAAGGGTTTCCCCCAATGCTCCCAAGAACGAGGTGGTGGGCTTTAGCGACGGCATATTACGGGTGAAGATAGCGGCACCACCACTCAAGGGCAAGGCCAACAGAGAGCTCGTGGCTTTTTTGAGCCGGCTTTTAGGTGTCAGCCAGAGCTCTCTGGCTATTATCAGGGGGCACACCAGCCGCAGTAAGACGGTAGCGGTCAGCGGTCTGAGTCAGCAAGAACTGCTGGGGCGGCTTCAATCCGACGACTGAGCCTTCTTCCTCCTCCGGCGGCGCCAGTAGGTAATGCCGAGCAAGGTCCCCCATATCGGGCTGAAGATGCCAATCCAGATAAAGGCCGTTCCCAGACCCTGCCCGAAGGTCGTCAGCCCGCGCACGGCGGAGTTAAGCGCCTCACTGGCGCTCCAGCCAGGACTGACCAGCGGCCCAAGGGTAATAGCCGGCTCCAGATTTACTGAAATCATACTCATGGCCGAGATTTGCTCCAGATACTGCATCCGCCCCTTGATTTGCTCTATCTCATAGCGTATCTGGGACAGCGATTCGTAGATTCTGAGGATGTCCTCCACTTCCTCGGCTCGCCCTAGAAGGGCCAGGTACTGGCTCTCCGTGGCTTCGGCGTTCCTCAACCGCGACTCAAGGTCAACGTATTCCTCGGTTATATCCTGGGTGCTGGTGCTTTCCGAGGTCACCCTGACCGCCATTGCCCGGAGCTCATCCAGCGCCTGGTCGAACTTGTCGCTGGGGATGCGAATCGAAATCCAGCCCCGCATCTCCTCATCACCGTAGATGTTGGAGTTGACCACCCAGCCCCCGAGTCTCGTGGCCAGCCCGGCTACCTCATCCTGAGCCTCGGCCACATCATCAACCACCAGCGATATGTCCCCGTTGCGGACTATCATCCGTTCTTCCGGCAGCGAGGGCGACTCTGACACGGGAGGTAGCTCCATGTCGCCCCCTTCCCATTTACCCGGCTCCATTGGCGCCGTGGGCACCGTGGGCTCCGGGTAGGACATTCCCCCCTGGGGGGCCTCACCACCACAGCCGTTGATACCGGTAGCGAGCAGCAGACTGATGGTCAGTGCGGTTATAGTTATTAAGGATAACTTTTTCATAACGCCTCCGTTACAGCTAAAATAGAGAGCGGGTATTAATCAAGCCTCGCTACTATTATAACGCCAGAGAAAAGAAAAGGGTAGAGGGCTAAATCAGGAAGCGAGCGCCTGTCGCTTGACAGGCAGTGGTATAATAAACCTGATAACTATGTTTTAAGATAAAGGAGGTGGTGCTATGGCGTGAGCCCGGAGGGATTAGTAGTGGCATCTGTTGAGAGTCCCAACGGGAAAAGCCTTGAAGTAAGGCAGTTAGGAACAACAAACATGAAGCTTCATCTCCACAATAGGGAGGGGAGGT
>DUEB01000165.1 GCA_011176655.1 Dehalococcoidia bacterium
CTGCTGGTGGCGGCGTTCGATGCCGGGGCACAGGCGGCGGTCACCGGCCTGGGGAACGTGTATCCCGACCTGGTGCAGAGGCTGTACAGGGACTATCTGGGTGGGGATAGGGAGAGAATGATGAAGACCCAGGAAGAGGTCCTCAGAGTAAGGCAAATCACCAAATATGGGCCTACCGTGCCCACCTGCCATGCTATTCTCAACCTGCGAGGAGTTGACTCAGGCTATCCAAGGTTACCTCTCCTGCCGGTGTCGGCGGAAACTGTGAAGCGAGTTGAAGAAGCCCTGAAGGCGATGGGGCAACTGTGATGCGGGCCGGATCCCGGCATGCGGGTATACGAGCTACATGAGTGGGCGGTGACCCCTGCCCGGGCCAGGGAAATCCAGTCGAGCCTGGCCAAAGAGGTAGTGGCTCGGGGTGGCCCTGTCGATCCCAAGCTCATAGCCGGTGTTGACATATCAGCTCCTAGCCCCCGGGGCATGGCGCAGGCAGCAGTGGTGGTCCTGAACTACCCCGCACTGGATGTGGTTGAGGTGAGGGTGGCCAGAGGTGAGCCCATGCTCCCGTACATACCGGGGCTGCTGTCTTTTCGGGAATGCCCGTTGATTCTGGCTGCCTGCAAGATGCTGGACAGCACTCCCGACCTGATTCTGGTCGATGGACAGGGTGTGGCGCATCCCAGGAGGCTGGGGCTGGCCTCTCATCTGGGGCTCTTTCTTGATGTGCCTACTGTGGGATGTGCCAAGTCCATACTCTGCGGCAGCCACCAGCCCTTAGGAGAAGAGCCCGGCTCTAGTGCCGAGCTGGTTGACGATGGCGAGGTTGTCGGGGCAGCCCTGAGAACCAGGGCAGGGGTGAAACCGATATATGTCTCCGTAGGCCACAGGATTGACCTTGCCTCGGCTTTGCATTGGGTGCTAGAGTGTTGTCGTGGCTATCGTCTTCCCCAGCCTACCAGACTGGCTCACATTGCTGCCGGTGGCAGGCTGGGAGCCGCGCCAGATTGACAAGGGAGCTTGTTTGTCTCATATGAGGAGGAGCCTCGAATGCAAGAACAGAAAGACAGCCTAGAAGCCCTGCGCCGCGGAATCTCAGATATAATGGTGCATCTTTGACATATCCGGCCAGGAAGAAGAGATCCGCAGCATAGAGGCAGAGTCAGCCGACCCTGATTTGTGGCGCGACCAGGCCAGAGCCCGGGCTATCATGCGCCAGCTCGGAGCCAAGAGAGACCTGGTCCAGACCTGGCGTGGGCTGGAGCGGGAGGTCGCCGACCTCTACGACATGGCTGCTCTGGCCATTGAAGAGGGCGACCATTCCCTTGAGGAGGAACTGGAGCAGGAGCTACAGAGGCTGACCGCCGAGTTGGAACGGCTGGAGACGCGGCTGGTTCTCAGCGGAGACTACGATGATAGGAACGCCATGCTGGCCTTTCATGCCGGTGCCGGTGGCACGGAGTCGCAGGACTGGGCCAACATGCTGCTC
>DUEB01000166.1 GCA_011176655.1 Dehalococcoidia bacterium
CAAGTTGGATAGCGGGGTGATGCGCCCTGCTCCTGGGGCGGTGGAACGTGATAATCAGTCTGGCTGCGGTTTGCCGGCGCAGCCAGGGCCAGCCGGAGCAACCTATGGGAGACTACTGTGATAGCAGTTTGTCAATCTGGGCCTGGTGAAAACCGACGATGACTTCGTCGTCGATGAGAACAACCGGGACGCCTAATTGTCCGGTTCTCTTGACCATTTCTTTGGCGGCTTTTCGGTCTAGGGCTACATTATATTCGGTATAGTTTATTCCCTGGCGGGAAAGATAGTCCTTAGCCCTTTTGCAGTAGGGACAGGTAGGTGTGGAATATATGATTACTTGTTTATCAGCCATTTGTCACCTTTTACTTGAGAATTCCTGAGTGAGCGTATCCCGTTTAAGGTGAGTATCAAGAGATCATTCCGCTGTCTACCAGCTCAACCTGCTCGCCAACGATAGGGTTACCGCATACCGGGCAGGTGGCCACCAGTGGTGACTGGCAATCGGGGCAAGAACCAGCGTCTTCGGATTCATGGCCGCATTCCGGGCATACGTACTTGACAGCTTCCATGACTTCACCTCCCAGATTTGCTCGGGGCAATATTATATCTTCTCGTGGGGGATGTCAAGATGTATTACCCGGCATCTACGGGCAGGGTAGCTTTTTTGACAGGAGCACTAACCGCTCGTGTTATAATTTTATGGCGAGGAGGGGTATATTACCCAGGCCGTTTTAGCTAGGTCAATACTGCGGAGGAGGTGATGAGGGTGTATCGCCAGTGTCCCGGGCAGGATAGCAGAAATCTACGGGTGGAACTGCACAAATGCCCTAACTGCGGCCATGAGGTTGAAATCTTCTCTGATGAAATCAAGGTGAGGTGTTCCCGGTGTGGGGAAAATGTCTTCCGCGAGAGAACCCCTTCGTGTATTGACTGGTGCGCTTCAGCCCGCCAGTGTCTGGGGGAGGAAAGATGGCGGAGGCTCAAGGGGGAGAGCTAGAGGCCAGATTGTGGTGGGGTGAGAATGTTTACTCTGCGTCAGGGCTAATCTGACGTACCATGAGCTTAAGCCCGTCCCGGCTGACCACGATGACATCCTGCCCCCGGTCTATATGGTGCTCAGTAGCCTCAGCATTCCAGAGCTCGCCCCTGATTTTGATGGTGCCCCTTGGCGTCAGTGGCTCGGCCACCGTGCCCTTGCTGCCCACCATGTCGGTAAAGCCAGCCATTGGTTCTTTCATCAGGGCGCGGCTACCGAGCCGGTAAGAGATAACGCCGTAGGTGGCCAGTCCGGCCATCATTCCGATTAACCCGCCCAGCGGCACCTTAACCCCCAGTCTCGGTAGGCCCAGGAGGATAAACAGCGCCAGGGCTATCTCCTCACCCAACGTGGCTATAATAGCAATTACAAGCCTGGACCTTTTCATTTCGCCTTTGCTGCTTATTATATCAGGAATACTCTGGTTGCTGATACTCAAATACGGGTGCTATAATTAGCCAGCCTGGCTTTGGGTTTGAGGTAGATAATGAAGCTCAGCCGTGAAGAGGTATTACATATCGCCCGTCTCGCCCGCCTGGGTCTGGATGAAGCCGAAGTGGACAAGTTTAGAGAGCAGCTCTCTGAGCTCCTGGAAAGCTTTGCGGTGCTGCAGCGGGTAGATACCACCGGTATCACCCCCACCGCCCACTCCATTGCTCTTGAGAACGTAGTCCGCAGCGACCAGGTCGCAGCCTCTCTGCCTCCAGACCAGATTCTGGCTAACGCCCCCCAGAAAGAAGGGGATTTCTTCCGGGTACGACCTGTGCTCGGTGATAGATAGCTAGCGCCCTTTTCCGGTAAGACTGAGACCCGGGGTTACCTGACCAAAGCTAAAGGAGTGAGTGCCATAGCTAACCACAGTCAACTGACAATCCACGAAGCCCATCAGCTGCTCAAGACCAGGCAGATTTCCGCAGTGGAACTAGCCCGGACCTGCCTGGCGCGCATCCGTGAGGTCGAGCCGGAGCTTCAGGCTCTGGTTACGGTTACCGATGAGCTGGCGCTCTCTCAGGCGCAGAAAGCCGAGGCGCTTATCGCCGCCGGCGACGCCCAGAGTCCCTTAAGCGGCATTCCGGTGCTGATTAAAGACAACATGTGCACCAGGGGCGTACGCACCACCTGCTCGTCGCGGATGCTGGGCGACTTCGTGCCCCCTTATGACGCCACCGTGGTCGAGAAACTGACTAGCTGTCATGCGGTAATCGTGGGCAAGACCAATATGGATGAGTTTGCCATGGGTTCATCTACCGAGAACTCCGCCTTCTTCCCCACCCGTAATCCCTGGGACCGGAGCCGTGTTCCCGGCGGCAGCAGCGGGGGTTCCGCGGTTGGAGTAGCCGCCGGCGAGGCTATTTATGCCCTGGGTTCCGATACCGGAGGCAGTATCCGCCAGCCGGCTGGTTTCTGCAGCGTTACCGGCCTTAAACCAACCTACGGTAGAGTAAGCCGCTATGGTCTGGTCGCCTTTGCCAGCTCCCTTGACCAGATTGGGCCGTTAACGCAGGATGTCGCCGATTGCGCCCTGGTGCTGAATGCCATTGCCGGTTACGACCCCAGGGACTCTACCTCGGTCCCCTATCCGGCGCCTGACTACACGCAGTGCCTGACGGACGACCTTAACGGCCTCCGCCTCGGCGTGCCCAAGGAGTATTTTGTCGAGGGGATGCAACCTGAGGTGGCGACGGTAATACGAACCGCCATCAGCCGGCTTGAGGAGCTCGGCGCCGGCATAGACTGGGAGGTATCGCTGCCCCACACCCCTTACGCCCTGGCGGCCTACTATATCATTGCGCCGTCAGAGGCGTCGGCTAACCTTGCCCGCTACGACGGGGTGAAGTACGGTTTCTCCTATCTGGAGACTAATAACATGTGGCAGGCGATGGAAAAGACCCGCCAGCGCGGCTTCGGCCCCGAGGTAAAGAGGCGCATCATGCTGGGAACCTATGCCCTGTCTGCCGGCTACTATGACGCCTGGTATCTTAAGGCTCAGAAGGTGCGCACCCTGATAAGACAGGAGTTTGACCAGGCCTTTGAGAAATATGACGCCCTGGTTACCCCGACTTCGCCTACCGTCCCCTTTAGAATCGGTGAGAAGGTGGACGATCCGCTGCAGATGTACCTGAGCGACGTCTGCACCCTGCCTATAAATATTGCCGGGCTGCCGGCGGTCTCCATACCGGCTGGCTTTGCTGATGGACTGCCCGTCGGGATGCAGATTATCGGTAAACCCTTCAGCGAGGAGACCATCCTGAAAATCGCCTATGCCTTCCAGCAGGCCACCGACTGGCATAAGAGAAAGCCTGCCATTTGATAGTTAAGTCCCGTATTTATTTGTAATTTATCATCTAGTTATCAAGATGGGGTTACCTCATATCCGGTTATGCGCTATAATAGAAACATCACGATAGATGATTTTTCTAGGAGAGGATAAAGCTAATGCCTTTTCAGCCGACAAGGACGCTAACGGCGTATATTTTGGGGGACGCCTTGAAGGAGGCGGTGGGCTGGTCGCCGTCCCTGCTGGGGCTGGTGAAATTCGGTGGACTGAGGCTTAACCTCTTCCGGCTCATGCAGCTGTGTCTTGATGCCTACATCAAGGGAGCGGCTATGGGATATACCTTCCGGGATAAATACGATTTGCTGCTATCGACCATGATTAAGCCAGGCAAGATTAGTGATTACGCCGTTTATCTTCGCGATATGGCTCAAAAACGGGTCGAGTCATATGATAGGGAAGCGACCTCCATAATTGATTTCCTCGTCACTACCGAGCTGGCTAAGGATAAGCTTGGCTTTGACGATTTTCTGGAACGGGCCAAGACAAATGTAAAGATAGACTCCGCCAGCCCCAGAATCAGGCTTACCTTCGAGGAGGGTACCGCATTTGGTGCCCACTACCCGGACATGGTTACCAGGGTAATCTCGGTGGAGGGCAGGGCATCTTCCTTGGATTGGGAGAAGGCTAAGCTGATGGGGCTCAATTTTAATCTGCAGTCTCAGGAAATGGACCTGGACTTCCTCAAAAGGTGGGCAAGGCATAATCTGGG
>DUEB01000167.1 GCA_011176655.1 Dehalococcoidia bacterium
CAGGGGCACCCCTCTTTTGTAGGTGGCCGCCACGAAACCGGCTAAATCCCCGATGACGCCCCCGCCCAGGGCGACGACAGGGGTCATCCTCTCCGCCAAGCAGTGCTCCAGCTCAAGGTAGAGCCTGCCGGCGGTCTCCAGAGACTTCTGCTCTTCTCCGTCAGGGACCTCTAAGAAGTCCACCGTAAAGCCCCCGGCAGCCAGACTCCGCTCCAGAGCCTCGCCGTACAGACCACTGACCACGGGGTTGGTGATGACTATCAGCCTGCCGGCCAGACCTCTGGCCTTCAGCCAGTAGCCGGCCTGCGCCAGTATTCCGGAGCCTATGTTGACCTCGTAGCTTCTATCCCCCAGCTTTACCCTGATTTTTCTCATTGCCGTGCGCCCTCGTCAATCGGTGGATTTCCCGGCAGACATCAACAATCTCTCTAAGTTCGTCAGGCATAATTGCCTGCTGAGCATCAACCAGCGCCTCCGCCGGGTTGTAGTGCACCTCAATCATAAGTCCGCTGGCCCCCGCCGCCACCGCCGCACAGCTCATACTGAAGATGAGGTCGCGGCGGCCGGTAGCGTGGCTGGGGTCAACAATGACCGGTAGATACGTCTCCTTCTGGATGGTGGGCACCGCCCCCAGGTCGAGGGTATATCGGGTATAGTTCTTCCCCTTACCCACCGGTAGTATCCCCCGTTCACACAGGACAATGTTTTTGTTACCTTCAGCAGCTATGTATTCGGCAAAGGACAGGAACTCCTCAATGCCGGCGCCAAAATGCCGCTTAAACAGGATGGGTTTCCCCGTCCTGGCTACCTTGGTCAGCAGGTCTTGATTATACATGTTTCTGGTGCCAATTTGAAGCATATCGACATACTCAGCGGCCAGGTCAACCTGTTCCTCACCTCTTATCTCAGTCACCGTAGCCAGATTGAACCTCTCCCCGGCCTCACGCATCCAGGACAGGGCTTCCCTAGCCTCTTCCCAGCCGATAGAGCCCAAGCCTTGAAAAGAGTGCACCGAGCTCCTGGGTTTAAAGATACCCCCCCTCAGAATATGGGCCCCGGCCTCCTTAGCCTCTTCGGCGATTCTCAATAGCTGCTCATGGCCCTCCACGGCACAGGGGCCGGCGATGAATACCGGACGCTCGCCGCCTATCTCGATATCACCGACTCTGACCACCGCCCGCTCTATTTCCTCACTCTCGAACTGTTTGCTGTACTCCCGGCTGATAAGCTTATAAGGGACTTCGACCATCCTTGCCTCCTTCACCCCGGGGAGGGTGGCAAAGTGTTCAAAGGATACCTTGCTCTCATCCCCGACCAATCCGATTACAGTGCGGTAGCTCCCCTTGGAAACGTCGGCTCTCAATCCATACTTCTTAATCTCTTTCACTACCTCAGCTACTTCTTCCGTGGTGGCATCTGTTTTCATTATTATCATTTATCCCCCTCCAAGAAATTTTATCTCTGGCAACCTCTCCGGGGACAGAGCCCC
>DUEB01000168.1 GCA_011176655.1 Dehalococcoidia bacterium
GACCTTACCCGGCTGTGCAGGTTGGCTGCCTTGCCGATGTAGAGAATGCTCCCGCCGGCGTCCTTCATGAGGTAGACGCCGGGACTGGCCGGCAGGCGCTCCAGTTGCTCCGCTAACACGTTGTTTATCGACGCTGCTTCCATTACCTTAGAGGCCATAACCCCCTCGTGCCTGCTATGAGTCGCCGGGAATCACGGTTCGGGAAAGCCCGGTTTCGCTTGCTATTAGCTTATTCCAGCACCACGGCGGTGCCGTAAGCCAGTACCTCGGAGGCGTTCTGCATTATCATTGAGGTCGCCAGGCGCATGCCGACGATGGCATTGGCCCCCTGGCTCTTGGCGTCCTCTACCATGCGCTGGATGGCTTCTTCCCGGGCGCTGGCCATCATCTCGGTGTAGTCGGTTATCTCGCCGCCGACAATGCTCTTTAAGCCGGCCCTGAGATCCTTGCCCACGTGCCTGGCCTGGATGGTGTTGCCCCTGACCAGACCAATGGTCTTGGCAATCGTTTTCCCCTCCACCTGGTCTGAAGTGGTGATAATCATTCCTTTACCTCCTCGGTTTTCTCAATTTTAGCTCTGGCTCTTCTGGTCCTGATAGACCGTATCACCAGCCACAACACCCCGCCCCCGATAATGCCCACGCCTATCTTGAGCCCCAGGTGGACATCGGGATTGGCGAAGAAGCCCCTCATCCCGAAGCCCATCAGGCACAGGATAGCGATACCGATTATGATAATACCTGTCTGCATTTCCTGTCCTTAAGGGTTATCCTCCAGGGTTATGCCGAATTCAGCGAGAAGTCTGTCAAGAGATTCTTCAGGTGGAACACGCTCATATGTTATGCCTGTTCCTGCCCTGATATCTTCCAAGGTAACCCCAAGCTCAGCTAGTTTTTTCCGTATTTCATCAGCCCTTTGCCAGTTCTTATTTGTTCGGCAGTCGTTGCGCTCCTCAACAAGGCGATTGACACGGGCATTAACCGTGCTTGGTATGACTGTGGCGTCTGCGGTTTCCTTTATTGAAATTGTCTCCGAGATTATTTTAATGATTCTTAGTGGGAGCTTTAACCCCAACACCTTTCGTGCCAGCGATACGATAGTGTTCTGAGCCTCGTCAATACCAATACTCGCATCGCCAGCTTGGTTAATTTCCCGTGCTAGGTCGAAAAGAACTCCCAGTGCTCTGGGGGTGTTGAAGTCGTCGTCCATTGCCTCAATAAATTGCTTTCGGTACGGCTCAGCATCAAGAGTCTCTCCCTTTCCTTCTATATGGTCGTCCCTTGATATCACACGTACTAATCTTTCAGCGCCGCCTTTGGCCGCCTCTATCGCCGTCTCAGAGTAGGTAAGCGGGCTGCGGTAATGAGAGCTCAGGACGAAGATACGGAGGGCATCGGCGGCATAGGGTCTATATTTCTCCAGAGCCTCTTTGATGGTTATCAGGTTGCCCAGGGACTTACTCATCTTCTCCTCGCCGAACTGCACCATGCCGTTGTGCAGCCAGTACTTAACGAACGGCTCAACCCCGGTAAAGCACTCCGACTGGGCAATCTCATTCTCGTGGTGGGGGAAGATTAGGTCCTGACCGCCGCCGTGAATATCGAGGGTGTCCCCCAGGTATTTCAGGGACATGGCACTGCACTCGATATGCCAGCCGGGCCGGCCCTGCCCCCAGGGGCTCTCCCAGTATGGCTCCCCGGGTTTAGCGGCCTTCCACAGGGCAAAGTCCATGGGGTGCTCCTTTTCCTTGCCCATCTCGATGCTGCAACTAGTCATCATCGACTCCAGGTTGCGGCGGGACAGCTTCCCGTAGCCCGGGCAGCTCTTCACCCGGAAATAGACGCTGCCCCCGGCGGGGTAGGCATGCCCCTTGTCAATCAGGCCCTGAATCACCTCGGTAATCTTGGCTATCTCCCCGGTAGCCCGGGGATAGACGTCGGCCCGCTCGATATTCAGGGCGTCCATATCCTTAAAGAAGCTATCGGTGTACTGCTGAGCCAGTTCGGCAGCCGGAAGGCCGCGCTGATTGGCCCGCTCGATAATCTTATCGTCAATATCGGTGACGTTCTGCACGTAGCGAACCTGATAACCCCTGAACCTCAGATAGCGCCGGATAACGTCAAAGATAATATAGCTCATGGCGTGACCGAGGTGGCACTCGTCGTAGGGAGTGACCCCGCAGACGTACATCTTGACCTCGCTGCCCTGAGGCTGGAA
>DUEB01000169.1 GCA_011176655.1 Dehalococcoidia bacterium
TCCTTGGGAAAACCGGGGACATCTCGACAGAGCGCTCCTAAATCATCCATTTACTACCCCTTATCTCTAATTTACTTTCCCAAGAACCATTACCCTGAAAGAGACAGAGAATCCCAAGCTAGAGCTGAGGACTCATGGCCCCTGAGATTATAGTCGCTATCGCTCAGACTGTCCAGCCGAGACAAGCAGAGAAAGGAGCCCCTAGTACCCTGAAAACAGGCATGATACAGACCGTGTGTTTGCCGTAATCAGCCCAGCCGTGCTAGACTTTATATTAAAAGACCCTGGAAAGGCTATCAATATCTCGGTTGCTAAAGCATGGAAATACTGGTAACCAATGACGACGGCATCTTTGCTCCCGGGCTGTGGCGACTGGCCAGGGAGTTAAAGCAGACCGCCCGGGTAACAGTCGTCGCCCCCGATAGAGAGCAGAGCGGACTGGGCACCGCGGTCACCCTGCGTCATCCGCTCCGGGTTCAAAAAGTAAAGCCCCTGGTGCCCGAAGTAGAAGCCTATTCGGTAGACGGCACGCCCACCGATAGCGTCATCCTCGCCCTGGGCAAACTGCTCAAGAACAAGGTGGACCTGGTCGTCTCCGGTATTAACTCAGGGCCAAATCTGGGTGACGATGTGCTTATTTCCGGAACCGTCGGGGCGGCCCTGATGGGCTACCGCCACGGCTTCCCGGCTCTGGCTATCTCTATAGCCTCACTGGATAACCAGTACCTGGATAACGCTGCCAGGCTGGCGGCACTGCTGGCAAAGAACCTAGCCCGCCTCTCCCTGCCGGGCAGCCCCCTCTTCAATATAAACCTGCCCAGCCTGCCACTTTCTGCAATTAAGGGGATAAAGCTCACCAGGCTGGCGAGCCGAAGCCACATTGATACCGTTGAGGAGGGGCATGATGGCCGAAAGGCATACTACTGGCTGGTGCGGCAAAAGATAGAACGGAACGCCAGTAAGGACACCGACATCTGGGCGGTAGAAAAGGGGCACATCTCCATTACCCCACTGCACACCGAGCTTTTCAATCAGCCTTCACCCCTGATAAGCGATAGTCTCTGTAGCGAACTCCTTAAGGAGTTGCAGGAATCATAGCTAAAGAGGTAAAAAATTGTATCACAAGACTACCCTGGATAACGGACTGCGGCTGATCACCGCCGCCATGCCCCATACCCGCTCGGTATGCCTCAGTATCTTCGTCGGCACCGGCTCCCGCTATGAGCCCGATACCGAGGCCGGTATCTCACACTTTGTCGAGCACCTCCTGTTCAAAGGCACCGAGAAGCGGCCCACCGCCCGGGAAATCTCCACGGCCATAGAACAGGTCGGCGGCATCATTAACGGCGGCACCGATAAGGAAGTGACCGTTTACTGGGCTAAGGTGCCCAAGCAGCACTTCTCCACCGCCCTGGATATACTGACCGATATTCTGCTTCACCCCAGGTTTGAGCCCGAAGCCATAGAAAAGGAACGCCAGGTTATTATCGAAGAGCTAAATATGACCAAGGACATACCAGCACAACAGGCTAACCTGCTCATTGACGAGCTCTTGTGGCCCGACCATCCCCTGGGACGCGATATCGCCGGCACCAAGGAATCGGTAACCGCCATCAGCCGGGATAACCTGACGGAATACCTCAAGCGCCAGTATCAGCCCGATAACGCTGTGGTAGCCATTGCCGGTAATATCCAGCACCGGGAGATGATAAGCGCCGTCAGCCAGATGCTCGGTGGCTGGACCGGCCGGCAGCCGCACCTCGGCTACACCGCCTACCAGCCAAAGCTGGCTCAGCGCCTGCACATTGAAAAGAGAAAGACGGAACAGGCTCACCTCTGCCTGGCAGTGCCGGGACTGCCCCTGCTTCACCCGCAGCGCTTTACCCTCGACCTGCTCAACGTCATTCTTGGCGAGGGCATGAGCAGCCGCCTGTTTACCGAGATTCGCGAGCGTCTCGGCCTGGCCTACAGCATTCACAGCTACGTCGAGCATTTCTTCGACTCGGGTTCACTAAACGTCTCTGCCGGGGTAGAACCTAAAAAGCTGACCACAGCGACTGAAGCCATCCGGGAGCAGCTTCACCAACTTAAGGAACCGGTCCCGGAAGCGGAGCTCTTCCGGGCTAAGGAGTTCTCCAAGGGACGGCTTTTGCTCCGCATGGAAGACAGCCGTAACGTCTCCGGCTGGCTGGGCGGGCAGGAGATTCTCACCGAGCGCATTCTCAGCCCCGACCAGATAATCTCCATTATTGACGCCATCACCGCCGAGGAGCTTAAAAAGCTGGCTCAGGAGCTAATCGCCGATAGCAAGCTGCACCTAGCCGTAGTCGGGCCCATTACCGAAGACGAGCCGCTTGAGAAACTGCTCTCAATCTGAGATACCGCCAAAGAAAATAGCCGCAGCCCGAGGGCCACGGCTATTCTAACTATCCGGTCAGGCTAGAAGACTAATACATGCCTTCCATGCCACCACCGCCGGGCATTGACGGCGCCTTCTCCTTCTCCGGAATATCCGTCACCAGAGCATCGGTAATCAGCACCATGGAGGCGATGCTGGCCGCATTCTGCAGCGCCGAACGCACTACCTTGGTCGGGTCAATAATGCCCTTTTCCACCATGCTGCCAAATTCGCCGGTCTCGGCATCAAAGCCAACCCCCTTGGGGCTCTTCTTTACGGCATCCAAGATTACCGAGCCGTCAAAACCAGCATTATCCGCGATACAGCGAATCGGTTCTTCGACCGCCTTACGCACAATACTGACCCCGGTAGCCTCATCACCGGTAACCGCCAGCTTGTCCAGAACCTTCAGGGTATTAATCAGGGCCACGCCCCCGCCGGGCAGGATACCCTCCTCTACCGCCGCCCGGGTCGCCGACAGGGCGTCCTCAACCCGGTGCTTCTTCTCCTTGAGCTCGACCTCGGTGGCGGCACCCACCTTGATTACGGCTACGCCGCCGACCAGCTTGGCCTGCCGCTCCTGAAGCTTCTCGCGGTCGAAGTCGGAGGTAGTCTCCTCTATCTGAGCCTTAATCTGCTTGATTCTGCCCTTGATAGCCTCATCCAAGCCCTTACCCTCGATAACCGTGGTCTTGTCCTTATCGGCCACTACCCGTCGCGCCCGACCCAGGTCTTCCACGGTAACCGAGTCCAGCTTACGCCCCACCTCTTCCGAAATCACCTTACCGCCGGTAAGAATAGCCATATCCTCCAGCATCGCCTTACGCCGGTCACCAAAGCCCGGAGCCTTAACCGCCAGCACATTGAGGGTCCCCCGCAGCTTATTGACCACCAAGGTCGCCAGGGCTTCACCCTCTATATCCTCAGCCACAATCAGCAGGTTCTTGGACACCTGGAGTATCTTCTCCAGAGCCGGCAGCAGGTCAGCCACCGCCGAGACCTTCTTATCGGTAATCAGGATGTAGGGGTCTTCCAGCACCGTCTCCATCTTCTCGGCGTTGGTGATGAGATAGGGGCTGATATATCCGCGGTCAAACTGCATCCCTTCAACGTACTCGGTCTCATAGGCTATACCCTTGGACTCCTCAACGGTGATGACCCCATCCTTGCCCACCTTTTCCATCACTTCGGCAATCAGGTCACCAATCTTCTTATCAACGGCGGTGATGGTGGCTACCTGAGCAATCTGCTCTTTGCCCTTCACCTCGTTGGAAGCCTTCTTAAGCCCCTCGACAATAGCCTCGGTCGCCTTCTCGATGCCTCTCTTTAGAGCCATCGCCTCCGCCCCGGCGGCCACGTTCTTGAACCCCTCCGTAATCATAGCGTGGGCCAGCACGGTCGAGGTGGTGGTGCCATCACCACAGGCGTCGTTGGTCTTGGTAGCCGCCTCCTTGACTAACTGCACCCCCATATTCTCAAAGGGGTCAGGGAGCTCAATGTCCTTGGCGATAGTAACCCCGTCATCAATCACCGACGGGGCGCCCCACTTCTTATCCAGCGCCACGGCATGCCCCTTGGGGCCCAGGGTCACCTTGACCGCATCCGCCAGAGTATCTATACCCCTCTTCAGCGACCGCCTCACTTCCTCATCAAAGATAATCTGTTTTGCCAATTTTCCCCTCCTTCTATACTAACGAATTTGTTACTTAGTCTTTTTAGCCAGAATATCGCTTTCCCGCAGAATGATTAGCTCCTCATCGCCAACCTTAATCTCGGTACCACCATATTTGGCATAAACCACGATATCGCCCTTCTTGACATCCATGGGCAGCCTCTTGCCTTCGTCCGATAGCCTGCCCTCACCAACCTCAACAACCTTCCCCTCCTGTGGCTTCTCCTTGACGGTATCGGGCAGCACGATGCCCCCTTTGCTTACCGTTTCCCGCTCGATGGGCTTGACGACCACCCGGTCAGCCAGTGGTTTTAGCTTCTCTGCCATCAAAGTCCTCCCTCTTAAGTTTTAGATTAACCTATTTTAGCATAAAATCATTAGCACTCTCAACCCTAGACTGCTAACTAATATATCATACTGCAAAAACCCGTAAGTGGCAACCGTCCCCATAGCTATTCACAGACGTTTATGACTATTCAGAGGCATTGCGGCATTTTAATCAATCTTCTGCTACCTGCAGGGTAGCTCCTGCTGTATGCCACACCGATTTCCGAGACGTAGCAAATTTACCCGCCGTTTCTCCCGGTAACCAGTGAAGCCAGTCCACGCACTGGCAAGGCAATTCATTGTCTTAAGCTAGCCCCGAACCCGGAGGCACATTCTAGCTTTAGATTGTTACTGAAGTCCAACCATCTTTTAGCAGTTGAGACATTACCTCGCCGACGTACAAAACCTTGATTCCTACCTCCTCAAGCTTATCGCTAACACGCCACGCATCAGAGCACCATTTGCATGCCATAACTTCAATTCCA